>NZ_JSYC01000073.1:0-8183 GCF_054823965.1 Gordonia sp. GN26
ACGAGTTACACCACTACCTGGGACTTGACCACAGGCCGATCCGACGACGATTGGGTCCAGCGACCGAAATGTGGCACCGATTCACACACCGCAAACCTGGTGAGGCACTTCGGTGGCGTCGCGACGACGAGAAGTTAACGCGAACTATGGTGTTACTCCCGGGTAACGGCAATATCGTGCCGTCTTCGGAGATTGCCCTGGCCCAGCCATTCTTTCCCCCGGAAAGGGGACACCGAAACCCAGTCCGCGGGATTCCGGACACATCATGAGGATTACGGCCGTTCACCCCAAACGTGCTGTTCGCGGACGTAGCGGGCACTTCGAACCGGACCCCGGAGCCGTTACAGGTTGCCGGGGCGAATTTCGTGCCAGGTTCGCCCTCTGTGACCTGCGCGTTCGCATTGATATGCCGGATATGCCTGGGCTAAGTTCCAACGTATGTCCAGCAAAGTGACTGTTCACGGTCGCACACTCATCCGAGTCACTCGGGTATTCGACGGGACGTCCCAAGGACTGGTCGACGGCACAGACCCACTCATCAAGGGCGAAGCCGCGCGAATCTTCAAGAACCTCTGAATTCACCCCCAGCCTGTCGTACTGCTCACCGGCGGTACGGCAGGCAAGTCGGTTATGCCGACACAACGACAGAAAGTTGGACGATGTGGTCTTCGGATCGGGCGGCAGCGATGCGTGATGCCCCGGAGCCTGGCGGCACCCCCTCTGACGCGACCCTGATCGAAGCCCACGGACTCTCCGTGGATGCCTCCTGGGGCCACATCTACGGCCCGGTCGATTTCCAGATCCGGTCCGGCGGGGTCACCGTCCTCGCCGGACCGGAAGGTCGAGGCCGCACCGCACTGCTCCTCACTCTCGCAGGTCGCATGAAGCCGACCAAGGGTGAACTCGTCGCCTTCGACCGGTCGAACGACGCCCACCATCTGTTCAAGAACGCCGCCGTCGCATGGATCGACGAGGTCGACGAGATCGAGCAGACCATCCGGGTCAGCGACGTCATCACCGAGCAGATCCGGTGGTCGGCGCCTTGGTACAAGTGGGTCACGCCCGCACGCGAGGAAGACCTCGAACGCATCTGTCGGCCCGTCTTCGGGCCCTATCCCCTGCCCGCGATGGAATCGTTCGTCGAGGAGCTCCCCGAGCTGACCGCCGCGCTCTTCCGGATCGCCGTGGGCAACCTGCGGCGCCCGCCGCTGCTGGTCGTCGGCGGGGTGGACAACCTGACCCGTCGCGAGAACCAGGTCCATCTCATGGACCGGCTGGTCGACCTGGGCCGCGCCCAGACGGTGATCACCGCCGACATCAACGCCGTGTCCCCGGCCGGCGGCGTCCGCGACGTCATCCCCGTCGACAACCTCACAGATGGCCAGTTCGTCGGCCTCGAGCACGAAGATCGGACGTAGGAACATGTTTGCCGCATTCTCGCCGGGCAGCGACATCAAGCGTTACTACCGGGGCCGGATGCCCCGGCTGGCGCTCGTGGTCATCATGCTCATGCCTCTCCTCTACGGCGCGATGTACCTGTGGGCGTTCTGGAATCCGTTCGCCGCCGCCGACAAGATCCCGGTCGCACTCGTCAACGAGGACACCGGCGCGGTCGTCGAGGGGCAGAAGCTAGACGCCGGCTCCCAGGTGGCCGCCGGACTGATCGAGTCCAAGCAGCTCGACCTGCACGAGGTCTCCGCCGCCGAGGCCGCCGACGGCGTCGCGCACGGCAAGTACTACTTCTCGATCACGCTGCCCGCCGACTTCAGCAAGGCGATCGCCTCACCCACGAGCGACAAGCCGCGTTCGGCGCCGCTGGTGTTCACCTACAACGACGCCAACAACTACCTGGCGACGATCATCGGTCAGGACGCCGCCCAGCAGGTCGTCAACAAGGTCAGCGCACAGGTCGGCGCGCAGACGTTCGAGATCGTCCTCAACGAGGTCGGGGACCTCACGCCCAAGCTGACGGAAGCGGCCGACGGCGCGAACGAACTTGCCGCCGGTCTGAAGACCGCCGACTCGGGCGCTCAGGAGCTCGCGTCCGGTCTCGGCCAACTCGACTCCGCACTGATCAAGGCCACCGATCCCCTGCTCAACGCACTCGGCGCCGACCAGACCGGTCTGTCCTCAGCCGAGGTGAATGCGGCCGCAGATCGACTCGCCCGCAATGCCGGAGCGGCGTCGAACGAACTCACGACCGCCGCGAATCAGCAGTCGCAGGCCAGCAAGGGCCTCGACTCGGTCATCGCCCAGCTGAGTTCGTCGCCGGATCCCACGATGCGATCTCTCGCCAATGCCCTTTCCCCCGCACAACAGTTCCTGCGCACCAGCGGACTCGGACCGGACGCGAACAACCAGCTCACCCAGCTGAACAACGACGCCAACGTGCTCTCGCAGCAGCTCGGCAATCCGAACAGCCCCCTCCGCCTCGGCCTCACCCTCGTCGAGAACGGCGGCCTTCGCAACGACATCCTCGCCGCACGCGGTGCCGCCAACGAACTGAAGAGCGGCTCAGCCGAACTCAGCTCTGGCCTCGGTGAGCTGAGCGCGGGTGCCGACGAACTGGCGTCCGGTCTGGAAGAAGGGGTCAAGGCCATCCCGTCCTGGACCAACCAGGAGAAGACGGAGATCGCCAAGACGCTGGCGCAGCCCGTCGAGTTGCAGGAGGACTACACGCACGAGGCCCCGACCTTCGGTACCGGCTTCGCTCCGTTCTTCATGTCCCTGGCATTGTTCGTCGGCGGCATCATCACCTGGATGTTGTTGACTCCGCTCCAATCCCGCCCGATCGTTCAGGGCTTCTCCTCGCTGCGCGTCGTATTGGCCTCGTACACACCCGCTTTCGCCATCGGTTTCATCCAGGCCACCGTGCTGTACACGGTGGTCACCTTCGCGGTCGGTCTCCGTGCCGAGTACCCGATAGCCACGTTCCTGTATCTGTTGCTCGTGGTCGCCACCTTCATGGCGATGATCCAGATGTTCAACGCCGTCTTCGACGTCGCGGTCGGACGTGTTGTGACACTGGCGTTCCTGATGGTCCAGCTGGTGTCCGCCGGTGGTATCTATCCCGTGCCGACCACGGCCACGCCGTTCCAGTACATCCACTACGTAGACCCGATGACCTACACGGTGGAGGGCCTCCGACAACTCACGGTCGGCGGCATCGACTACCGACTGTGGCTCGCCATCGGTGTCCTCAGCGGAATCACCTTGGGCTGCCTGGCCATCTCGTCGTGGGCCGCCCGCCGAAACCGCCAGTACACGATGGACCGTCTGTATCCGCCGGTGGAAGTCTAGGGAGGTCAAGACAGACAAGCCCCCGTGACTGTCGTCTACCTCGAGTAGATCGCTTCAACCGCCCCCATTTTCGGTATTGAGCGCCTTAGCATCTGAACACCAGGAGGAATACATGACACCTAAATCGAACTCGCAAGCCCGCGCCACGACCAACATCGGCGACAACCTGAACCTGCGGACCGTCTTCACACGCCCGGGCGAGGCCACCGATCTGCCCAAGTTCTCGATGGCCGACGACATGCTGTTGCCCGAGACCGCCTACCAGATCGTCCACGACGAGGCGATGCTCGACGGCAACGCCCGCCTGAACCTCGCAACCTTCGTGTCCACCTGGATGGACGACGAGGCGAAGAAGCTCTACTCCGAGACCGTCGACAAGAACATGATCGACAAGGACGAGTACCCGCAGACGGCCGCCATCGAGGACCGCTGCTGGAAGATCCTCGCCGATCTGTGGCACAACCCGAACGTCGACAACGCCATCGGCACCTCGACCATCGGTTCGTCGGAGGCCTGCATGCTCGGCGGCCTGGCCCTCAAGCGTCACTGGCAGGCCCGCCGCAAGGCCGAGGGCAAGTCCACCGAGACCCCGAACCTGGTGCTGTCCACCGCTGTTCAGGTCTGCTGGGAGAAGTTCTGCAACTACTTCGAGGTAGAGCCGCGCTGGGTGCCGATCAGTCCCGAGCACATGGTCCTCGACGGCCATGAGCTCGAGAAGTACGTCGACGAGAACACCATCGGCGTCGTCGCCATCATGGGCCAGACCTACACCGGCATGTACGAGCCGGTGAAGCAGATCGCCGCCAAGCTGGACCAGATCCAGGCCGACACCGGCCTGGACGTGAAGATCCACGTCGACGGCGCGTCGGGCGCCATGATCGCTCCGTTCTGCCAGCCCGACCTCGAGTGGGACTTCCGCGTCGACCGCGTCGTCTCCATCAACACCTCGGGCCACAAGTTCGGCCTGGTCTACCCGGGTGTCGGCTGGATCGTGTGGCGCGACACCGAGGCCCTGCCGGAGAGCATGGTCTTCCACTGCAGCTACCTCGGTGGCGACATGCCCACCCTGGCACTGAACTTCTCGCGCCCCGGCGCCCAGGTGCTGCTGCAGTACTACCAGTTCCTGCGCCTCGGCCGTGAGGGCTACCGCCAGGTCCAGCAGGGTTCGCTCGACGTCGCGCAGTGGCTGTCGTCGGAGATCGCCAAGATCGACGCCTTCGAACTCGTCAGCAAGGGCGACACCATCCCGGTCTTCGCATGGCGCCTGAAGTCGGGTCACACCGACAACTGGAACCTCTACGACCTGTCGGATCGCCTGCGCATGAAGGGCTGGCTGGTCCCGGCCTACCCGATGGCCGACGACCTCGCCGACCTGACCGTGCAGCGCATCGTCGTCCGCGCCGGCCTGAGCCACGACCTCGCTCGTGCACTCATCGCCGACATCCAGACCGAGGTCGACTTCCTCGATCGTCTCGAGGGCCCCATGCCGGTCGAGGGCGAGCGCTCGCACTTCCACCACTGATCGCGTAGCTCTTCCGCGACCCCCCGACGTGTCCCCGGCCTGGCATCCCCTTCCAGGCCGGGGACGCATCGTCGCATACACAGACAGGTAGACAATGAGTATTGCCGCGTCAGCCCCCAGGCGCAGCACGTTCTTCATCCCGACCCTGAACAAACAGTGTTGGGGCTTCATGATCGGGTCCGCGCTCTTCGCGTTGAGTGCGGCGCCGGGCTTCGGCAGCTGGGCCGGAGCGTCGGCCGTCAATCTGTGCTGCTTCATCGGTGCGTGGTTCTTCACCGCCGCCGGGCTGATCCAGCTGATCCTGAGTGGCCCCGTGACGACCAAGGTCGACTACGGCAGCGGCATCATGGTGCGCGCCGACTGGCTCGCGGCGTCGACCCAGTCGTTGGGAACGATCCTGTTCAACGTGAGCACCACCGCGGCACTCACCGCGCATTCGATTCCCTCCCAGAGAGAGTTCGTCTGGTCTCCGGACGCCGGCGGATCGATCCTCTTCCTCGTCAGCGGCTTCATGGCCGTTCGCGGCTACCGGCACGCACACAAGTTCTTCGATCCGGGTTCGGCCGGCTGGTGGTCGGTGCAGATCAACCTCATCGGATGCGTCGCCTTCGGCGTCGCCGCGGTGGGCGCCTACGTGTCCAAGGGCGGAGTCACGGTCGACACGGCGATGGCGAACTGGGGAACCTTCATCGGGGCGATCTGCTTCTTCCTGGCGTCCCTCGTGGTCCTCCCGGCCTGGAACCGGAACTCCTCGGGTGAGTCGGCATGACCGGATCACGTACACAACCGGATCCCGGCGGGGGCGCAGCGGCACCGGGGAGCCGGGGATGACCGAGTTGTTCCGGAACGACGTCTCGTCGGCACCCCTGCCCCCGAAGGTGATCGCGGCGTGGGAGCGACGGGTCGGCGTGCACCGCAGCAACATACCTGCCGAACCGATCCGACTCACCGGACCCGACGGCATGCGCGACTTCGGGCAGCACGTCGAGGTGCAGACCGATGACCCCGGTTCGTTCGACTCGCTGATGTACGTACGTCAGCTCTCGATGATCGGCACCTTCTGCAGCTTGCACACCCCGCTCCAGGTGTCGCGGAACCCGCGCCTCATCTCCGAGCAGCCCTCCGAAGACCTGGTCATCGGGGTTCACACCCTGGAGGGCAGGCACATCATCCGCCAGGGGTCACGCGATTTCGCCTATGGCCCCGGACAACTCGCCTTCGTCAGCAACGCCTCCCCCTATCTCGAGCGGACCTTCGAGATCAATGACCCTGCGGGCCTGGTGATCCCGCTCGAACTCCTCGGGAACCAGCGCCGTGTCGCCGAACAGGCCCGCCGGCCGGTCGCCTCCCACACCCTCCTGGCGCGCGCGACCGCCTCGTTCATCCTGCAGTTCGCGTCCGACACCGCAGTCGGCGTGACCGAACCCGACCCGGACACGGAGATGGCCGCCATCGAACTCGTTCGCGCTGCGCTCGGACAGCTCGACTACGACAACCGACAGATCACCGACAACGCCCTGTTCGTGCGGGAGGCGGTCTCCGACCTCATCGAGCGTCACCATCGCGACCCGTCGTTCACCCCGAACGCGATCGCCCGCTACCTGCACATCAGCCGCCGTCAGCTGTACCGGCACTTCGAGGACACCGAGGACTCGTTGGCCGCACGCATCGCCGACCGCAGACTCAAGACCGCCTGCGAACTCCTCCGGACGCGTCCGGACATGGCGGTCTCCGAGGTGGCGAGGGTCTCCGGTTTCCCGTCGAGTCCCACGATGCGCAACCGATTCCGGGCCGAACTCGGAATCGGACCGAGCGAGTATCGTGCCCGGGCGGCCGCCGAGGCCGACGCCGTGGAGGACTGGGGATCACCGACCTCGTGACGCCCGGCTGAGGCGGACCTCAGCTGAGCAGGGCCTGCGCCACCCGCTCCAACGCGGCGACGCGACTTCCCTTGACCAGCACTGCATCTCCTTCGCCGAGGTCGCCCAGCGCGGCAACCGCCTCGTCGACTCCGGAGGTGTGGCGCGCGGTGTCGCCGTAGTCGGGTTCGTCGACCGCGATGACCTCGATGCCGAGCTCGTGCGCCTCGAGCGCGATCGCGTGGTGCTGGGCCGGGGAATCCGATCCGAGTTCCGCCATGGTGCCGAGAACGGCAACCCGCCGCCCGGCCGGCAGCGCGGCAAGCGACTTCAGAGCCGCCGACATCGACGTCGGGTTCGCGTTGTAGGCATCGTTGAGCACGATCGTGCCGTCCGCGGTCTTGGCGAGTTCCATTCGCAGACCGGACAATTCGGCGGCCGACATGCCGTTCGCGATGTCCTCGACGGACACTCCGAGACCGCCGCCGGCCGCAGCGGCCGCGAGCGCGTTGGGCACCTGATGCTCCCCTCGCGCGCCGAGGCGCACGTCGGTCGAACCCCACGGCGTGTGCAGCCGGAAGGATGCTCGCAGCTCGTCGTCGACGACGATGTCCGACGCGTACACGTCGGCATCCGGCGACAGGCCGTACCGCAGCACCCGCGCCGAGGCGCGATCCGCCATCGCCGCGACGTACCGGTGGTCGGCGTTCAGAACGGCGATCCCGTCGGCCGGGAGGGACTCGACCAGCTCCCCCTTCGCGCGGGCCACCGATTCGATCTCCCCGAACAACTCGAGGTGGACGCCTTCGACGCGCGTGATCACACCGACGGTCGGGCTCGCGATGGAGCACAGCAGGTCGATGTGGCCGATCCCCCGTGCACCCATCTCGAGGACCACGGCCTCGACGTCGTCGGCTGCACCGGCCAGGGTCAGCGGGAGGCCCAGTTCGTTGTTGAAGGACTTCTCGCTCGCCGCGGTGCGGTAGGTGGTCTGCAGGACGCCGGCGAGGAGATCCTTGGTGGAGGTCTTGCCGACCGAGCCGGTGATGCCCACGACGCGGTCGGGGATGCGGCGGCGGACCGCGCGACCGAGGTCGGCGAGGGCGAGGGCGGTGTCGGCGACGCGGATGGCAGTACCGCGGGCGACCTCGTCGCGGGAGGTGAAGTAGGCCGCCGCGCCGCTCTCGAGGGCCGACGGGATGAAGTCGTGACCGTCCCGCTCGGCCACGATCGGCACGAACAGCTGCCCCGGCCGGACGTTGCGCGAGTCGATGCTCGCCCCGTCGATCTGCACGTCGGGACCGATCAACTCGCCGCCGACGGATGCTGCGACCTCACTCGCCAAGAAATGCACGACCTCACGCTAGCCGACGGCGGTCGACCGGCTTCCCGAGCCGTCATGGTGCTGACCTCGATACGCGGCGGCCTCACTCCGTTCGGTCGTCGCTACTCGGCCGGCAGAGGGCCATCCCCCGCTGGTTGAGCAGGCGACGAGCGCAGCG
>NZ_JSYC01000074.1:0-49541 GCF_054823965.1 Gordonia sp. GN26
TGAGGTGCGAGCGAAGCGAGCCTCGAAGGGTCAGACCTCGCGCAGATACTCCAGCTGCGCCTTCACCGACATCCGCGCGGCCGGCCACAACTTCTTGTCGACGTCGGAGTAGACCCGGCGCACGACCTTCATCGGCTTCGCCTCGTGCGGAGACACGCCCATGTCGTCGAGGGCGGCCACGATCTGGTCGATCCGCTCCTCGCGGTGGGCCTTGTAGAACCGGGCGACCGGGACGAGATCGGGATGGTCGGGGCCGTGCGCGGGAAGCAGTGCGGCACCGTCACCCTCGACGATCAGCCGGTTGAGGGAGTTCAGGTAGTCGCGCAGCCCGCCGTCGCTGGGGTCCAGTACGGTCGTGCCACTGCCCAGGATGGTGTCACCGGTCAGGACCGCGCGCTGGTCCTCGTGCTCGACGAGGAAGCTCACCGAGTCCCCCGTGTGTCCGGGCGTGTGCAGCACGGTGATCCGCAGACCGGCGATCTCGATGACCTCGCGGTCGCGCAGCGGTTCCGCATTGCGGCAGAACTTGTCGAGACGTGCGCGCACGGGTGCGCCGGTGCGCTTGTGGAGGCGCTTGACCCCACCGGTGTGGTCGAAATGACGGTGGGTGATGAGGGTCAGTGCGACCCCGGGCAGTTCGGCGAGGCGTCGTGCGTGGTGCTTGTACTTCGGCGGGCCGGGGTCGACGACCACACACTCGTCACTGCCCGGTGCCCGCAACACATAGGTGTTGGTGCCGTCGAGCTCCATCATCCCGGAGTTGTCGCACAACAGGACCGAGGCGAAGGGCGTGACCTCCCGCAGCACCCCGTAGGCGGGATGTGCGGGAACAGCATCGTCGGAGGCACTCATGACTCCGAGCCTATCCATTGACGGCGACCCGGGTCACACTGCTCCGCGCATCCGACCACGCTGAGTCGATCCGCGGTCAGCTCTTGCTGCGGCCCATACCCTCGAAGGGGTTCCACGACCGGTTGTCGTTCCGGACGTGCAGGTACCACGCGTAGTTCGCGGTCGTCGCGTACAGCGCACCGACACCACACGCGATGGCCAGGTCGAAGCTGCTCGGGACGTTCAAGGTCATGAGCACGAGGTTGAGCACCAGCGTCAGCGCGAACAGCGTCAGACCCTTGCGCCACATACCCTTCACGGCGAAGTAGATCGGTCCGAAGAAGAACGCGAGAGGATTGAACGTGAGCCGCGCGCGCTGTCCGAAGGACAACTGCCTCATCGCCTCCCGGGCGGGCGGGTCGGCCGGCGGCCCGTAGGCGTCGAAGAAGGCGAACCGGCTGTGCCAACTCGGCGGTACGGCCTGATCACGGATGGGTTGTTCGGAGAAGGTCATCTGTTCCTGTTCCTCGGCCCCCGACCGGGGTTCCTGTCACGTGTTGCTCGTCGGCCGCCTCGTTCACGCCGCGGCACTGCCTGCGGTCGAACTCTAGGCCATCGCCGCCGGCCGTCGCCCGCGTGCACCGTCGACGACGACGTACACCGCGGTGACGACGGCGATCGTCCCGGCGCCCAGGACGAGGGCGGCGTAACCGAACGCCCCCACCACGACTCCGGCGAGCGCACCCGCCCCGGCACCCGCGAGACTCATCGACGTGTCCGAGACACCCTGCGCAGCAGCTCGTCTCGTCGTGTCGACAGCGTCGGTCAGCAGGGTCGACGCCGCGACCGTGGACGCCGACCACCCGATGCCGAGCAACACCAACGCGACGACCAGACCGGCCTGCGAGTCGACGAAGACGAACCCAGCGACGCAACTGGCCACCAGCACCGCCTGTCCGCCGAGGATGACCGGCACCCGGCCCACCCGGTCGGCGAGAACACCCATGACCGGCGAGAGCGCGTACATCCCGGCGAGGTGGGCGCTGATCGACAGTCCGACGAGCGTCACCGACGCACCGCCGTGATGCATGTGGACGGGAGTCAGAGCCATCACCCCGACCATCACCGCGTGCGCGGAAACCACCGCGGCCAACGCCGCCCGGGCCGACGGAGACCCCACGATCGCCGAAAACCCCTCTGCCAGTGACGGCTTCGAAATCGACTCCGGGGCCCCGCGCCTGGCTTCGATCAGCGGGTCGGGCCGCAGAGCGATGACGAGTACGGCTGCGGCACAAAGGCATCCGACAGCGCCCAGCAGGAACGGCCCGGCCAGGTCGGCCATTCCGACCCATCCCGCGACCGTCGCACCCAGCGGTACCAGCGCGGGACCGACGACAGCGCCGACCATCGTCATCCACACCACCAGCGACAGGTCACGTCCCCGTGTCTCCGGCGCCGCCAGATCCGTTGCCGCGAAACGCGCCTGGAGGCTCACCGCGGTGCCGGACCCGAGGGCCATCATCCCGGCGAGCATCACCGGGAACCAACCCCGATCCACGCCGAGGGCCACGATGAGCGCGCCCGTGGCGGCGATGAGCAGACCGGTGGCGAGTGCGGGCCGTCGACCCCGCGCTGACGCCAGGGCGGCCAGCGGCAGGCCGGCCGCGGCCGCACCGAGGGTGAGCACCGTCGTCGGCAGCCCGGCCAGCGACTCCGTCCCGGACAGTTCCTCGCCGAGGATCGCGCCGAGGGCCAGCGCGCCGCCCATGGACACGCCACCCAGGACCTGGACCAGGCACAACAGGACGACGGTGCGGCACTGGATCATGGCACGCATCGGATCGAAGACGGGTTCACTCGGGGCGTTCACCCCCACAGCATCGACGTTCCGGCGCGAGACCACCAAGCCATTTCAAACCGCACGGCGCATGCGCAACGCGTTCAGGGTGCCGAGCGCACCCGCGACCAGCGGGATCCCCAGGGCAACCTGCAACGCCAAGGGCCGGACGTCGGTGTTGATCCGGAGGATCTCGGCACGGACATCCTCGGGTTGTCCGGCAAGCAGTTCGGACAGGTGGGAGTTGCTCATGACCTGCGCGTCGTCGTCGAGCACCTGTGCGACACGTTGCTGCTCGGCAGGTTCCAGCACCGCGCTCGACTCCGACTCGCGGGTGAACCCGAACGCCAGCGACGCCAGCAGGACCGCGCCGGCGCAGGCCAGGCCGAAGGAGAGTCCGAACGACCCGGCGGCGGAGTTCGTCCCGGCGGCCTCGCTCACCCGTTCCTCGCTCATCGGTCCCAGCGTGTAGTCGTTGAGTTGGGAGACGAGCAGTCCGAGTCCCGAACCGACCACGAGGAGCGGGACGATCAGTCCCCAGCCGAATTCGGCGCGCGGCACGATCGGGATCAGCACCGCGATGCCCGCGGTGAGGAGCGCGAAGCCGACGAGGACGATGGCCGATGCGGGTCGCTCGCCCGCCTTCCTACCCGCGAGCAGTGCCACCGCGAACATGCTGAGCGACAAGGGCGCCAACGACAGCCCGGCCTGCATCGCGTCGTACTCGAGCACCATCTGCAGGTAGATCGGCAACGCGATCATGATGCCGCCGAGCGCGATCTGTTGGAGCAGTTGCTGACTCACGCCGAGCCGGAACGGCTTGGGCCGGAACAGGTCCGGGTCGAGCAGAGTGGACCGGCCGGCTCGTTGCCTGCGGATCAGCCACCAGGTCAACCCCGCGAGTGCGGCGGCCCCGACCACCAGCAGTGCTCCAACGGCTTCACCACCCTCCTGCCACACCAGGATTCCGAGGACGATGCCACCCATGCCGATCACCGAGAGCAGGGCACCGACGAGGTCGACGCCGCGCGACCCCGTGAACTCGACATCACGCACGAGCCCGATGCCGCACAACACGATCGCGATGATGACGACCTCCCCGAGAAACGCGAGCCGCCAGGAGAGGTACGTCGTGATGAATCCGCCGAGCAGCGGGCCGACCGCCGCCGCGATCGCTGCGGCCGCACCGACGAGGGCGTAGACCCGCTTCTGGTCGTCGCCGGTGAAGTTCCCGTGGACGAGTGACTGCATCGCCGGCAACAGCAGGGACGCCCCGATGCCGCCGATGATCGCCCAGAAGACGATGACGGCCATGAGTCCTTGCGCGAACACCATCGCCATCGCTCCGACGGCGTAGCCGAGCAGGCCGAGGACGTAGGCACGGCGTCGTCCGATGAGATCCCCCACCTTGCCGCCGATCAGGATGAACGCCGCCGACACCAGGGCCTCGAGCGCGATCGCGGACTGCACGCCGCTGACGGTCGTCTCCAGGTCGCGGACGACGGCCGAGATCGATACGTTCATGACCGACGTGTCGACGACGAGCACGAACATGGCCATCGCAAGCAAGAGGGCGAGGACCCGTTGCTTTCCCGACAGTGGCGCGGCCGTTCCGGGAGTCGTGGCATCGGTCATTCCGCACCGCCTCGCCGGGCGGCCGTCGAAGCATCGGGTGACGCATGCGACCGACCTGATGACGAGGATAAGTCCGCGGGTCGCTCCCGGTTCGTGGTTCGGTCCTCCCGGTCCCGGATCAGTCCGTGATCAGGTCGTACCCAAGCTTCCCGACCATCACCACGACGACGGCGAGCAGGACCCACCGGACGAAGGAGCTTCCGCGCCCGATGGCCATGTGCGAGCCGATCTGGGCGCCGACGATGTTGGCCGCCGCCAGCCCGAGGCCCAAGAGCCACAGCACATTTCCCTGGAGCCCGAAGACCGTCAGCGCCCCGAGGTTGGTGCCGGTGTTGATGACCTTGGCCATCGCCGAACTCTCCAGGAACGACGTCCCGACGAGCGCGGTGAGGCTGATGATGAGGAAGGTGCCGGTACCCGGCCCCATCACCCCGTCGTAGAAAGCGATCACGACACCGGCGATCACCAGTCCGGCGATCGTGGACAGCCGCGACCGCGGGCCCGTTGAGGCGTCACCGCCGAACCCGGGGTTCAGCGCGACGAACAGGCCGACGCCGACGAGCATCACCAGCACGATAGGGGTGAAGATCTCGGTCGGCAGCGAGATGGCCACCAGCGCACCGAGAGCCGAGAACACGAGGGCGGCGGCGAACACCGGGACGAGCCGGCGCAGGTCGATGCGCACGTGCCGCACATAGCGCCAGGCGGCCGACGCGGTGCCGAAGACGGCGGCGAGTTTGTTGGTGCCGAGAGCCGTCGCCGTCGGCAGGCCGGGCTGCGCGATCAGCATCGCGGGGATCAACACCAGTCCCCCGCCGCCGACCACGGCATCGACCCAGCCGGCAGCGGCGGCCGCGACGATCAGTAGCGCGACGTCCAAGGAGACGTCAGGCCACTTCGACGATCAGTTCCACCTCGACGGGTGCACCGAGCGGCAACTCTGCGACACCGACGGCCGACCGGGCGTGGACACCCGCATCCCCGAAGATCTCACCGAGCACGTCCGATGCGCCGTTGATGACCTTCGGCTGCCCGGTGAAGCCCGGGGCGGACGCCACGAAGCCGACCACCTTGACCACGCGCACCACCGAGTCGATGCCGACCAGCGCGTGCACCGCGGCGAGCGCGTTCAGCGCGCAGATCCGTGCCGCGGCGGTGGCTTCGTCCGGACGCACGACGCCCTCGGCACCGTCGTGCACCTTGCCGTTGACAGTGAGTTCGCCGTCGACGATCGGGAGCTGCCCCGAGGTGTAGACGAGGTTGCCCGTCCGCACGGCCGGCGTGTAGCTGGCCACCGGCGGCACCACGTCGGGCAGCGCGATACCGAGCTCGGCGAGTCGATCTGTCCAGGTCGCAGCCATGTTCAGCCCTTCGGTCGCTTCAGGTAGGCGACGTGCTGCTCACCGGTCGGGCCGGGCAGCACCGACACCAGTTCCCAGCCGTCGGCACCCCACTGGTCGAGGATCTGTTTGGTTGCGTGCGTCAGCAGCGGCACCGTCACGTATTCCCACGCGGTCACTTCACTCATGGACTCACCCTAACTGCCGACGATGAATGGATAAGGTGTTGCGGTGGCCAATGAACAGGGCTCACGTTCCGGGGCGGGGGAAGGTCTCGATTCCGGCGTGACAGACAAGTCTTCAGTCACTGTCGACAACGAGTGGCCGGACGCGGCATCGCGCGCCCGGTTGCACTTCGTATCGGGCAAGGGCGGAACAGGTAAGACGACGATCGCGGCGGCGCTGGCACTCGCGCTGGCCGCCGACGGCAAGAAGGTCCTCCTCGTCGAGACCGAGGGTCGGCAGGGCATCGCGCAGCTCTTCGACATCCCGCCGCTGCCGCCGACCGACACCAGGATCGCGACCGCCGAGGGCGGCGGCGAGGTGTCGGCGCTCGCCATCGACATCGAGCACGCACTGCTCGAATACCTCGACATGTTCTACAACCTCGGCTTCGCGGGTCGGGCGATGAAGCGCATCGGCGCCATCGACTTCGTGACGACCGTCGCGCCGGGTCTGCGCGACGTGCTGCTCACCGGCAAGATCAAAGAGCGCATCATCCACACCGACAAAAAGGGCGACCGCGTGTACAATGCGGTCGTCGTCGACGCGCCGCCGACCGGCCGGATCGGCAACTTCCTCGACGTCACCCAGGCGATGGCCGACCTCGCCAAGACCGGCCCGATCCGCAATCAGAGCGAGGGCGTCGTCCGCCTGCTCCATTCGGAGGAGACCGTCGTCCACCTGGTGACGTTGCTCGAGGCGATGCCGATCCAGGAGACCATCGAGGCGATCGACGAGCTGCGCGGCAAGAACCTCAACCTCGGCAGCCTCATCATCAACCGGGTCAGCGCCCCGCACCTGCCCGCCGACGCGATCGACGAGATCGCCGAGGGCCAGATCGATGCCGCGCGCATCGAGGAGAACCTGACAGCCGCCGGGATGAAGCTCGCCGACGGCGACCTGTCCGGCCTGCTCACCGAGACGATCGAACACGCGACCCGCCTGCAGGCGCAGCAGATCGCGAAGGCCCAACTCGACGAGGTGGAGCTGCCGACACTCGAACTGCCGTCCCTCGGCGACGGCATCGACCTCGGTTCCATCTACGAGCTGGCCAACCTCCTCCAGAAAGCGGGTGCGTGATGCCACTCGACCTCAAGATGGGAGCGGTGCTCACCGACCCCGGGACACGTGTCGTCATCTGTTGTGGCGCAGGCGGCGTCGGCAAGACCACCACCGCGGCCGCCATGGCGATGTACGCGGCCGAGCAGGGGCGCACGGTCGCAGTCCTCACCATCGACCCGGCCAAACGGCTCGCCCAGTCACTCGGCATGTCCGAGCTCACCAACGAGCCGCAGCCCGTGCCGATCGAGGGCAAGGGCACGCTCGACGCGATGATGCTGGACATGCGCCGCACCTTCGACGAGATGGTGCTCGAGTACTCCACTCCGGAACGCGCCGAGGCGATCATGCAGAACGCCTTCTATCAGACCGTCGCATCCTCGTTCTCCGGCACGCAGGAGTACATGGCGATGGAGAAGCTCGGCAAGTTGCTCGAGCAGAACCACTGGGATCTCATCGTCGTCGACACCCCGCCGTCGCGGAATGCACTCGACTTCCTCGACGCCCCGCAGCGCCTCGGCTCGTTCCTGTCGGGTCGGCTGATGAAGGTGCTGGTCGGCGGCGGACGCGGCGTGGGCCGCATGGTCACCGGCGCGATGAGCCTGGCGATGCGCGGCGTCTCCACCATCATCGGCGGCGACATGCTGCGCGACGTCGCGATGTTCGTGCAATCGCTCGACTCGATGTTCGGCGGTTTCCAGGATCGGGCGCTGAAGACCTACGAACTGCTGAAGCAGCCAGGAACGCAGTTCGCGGTGGTCGCGGCGGCCGAGGCCGACGCCCTGCGTGAGGCCGCGTTCTTCGTCGACCGACTGTCGGAGGAGACGATGCCGCTCGCGGGTCTGATCCTCAACCGGACCCACCCGAACCTCACCTCGATCCACGAGGAGGCCGCGCTGGTGGCGCTGGAGTCGGTCACCGACGACCTGACTCGCGGGGTGCTGCAGATCCACGCCGATCGCGCCGCCACCGGAAAGCGCGAACTCCATCTGCTGCAACGGTTCACGGCCGCCCATCCGCGGGTCCCGATCGTCGGGGTCCCGGCGCTGCCGTTCGAGGTCGCGGACGTGACCGCCCTCCGCGCCGTGGCGGAGCAGATCACCGGACGCGGCTGAGTTCTTCTCACCACCCACGATGACAATTCGGCTCGGCCGGCATCTGCCGGTCGAGCCGAATTGCTCTGACTGAAGGGTCTGCGGTGATCAGACCGCGTCGGCGCGCTGGCGACGACGCTGCGCTTCGAAGAACGCCGACCACGAGGTGACCTCGGGGTGCTGGCGCAGGAGAGCGCGACGCTGACGTTCGGTCAGGCCACCCCACACACCGAATTCGACGCGGTTGTCGAGCGCGTCCGCACCGCATTCGAGCTGTACCGGGCAGTGCCGACAAATGGTCGCGGCCTTGCGCTGAGCTGCTCCTCTCACGAACAGATCGTCCGGGTCTCCGCCACGGCATCGTGCCCTGGCCACCCAGGCCAAGCGATCTTCTCCGGTAGAAACTGCCGCTGTCGCCATCCGCCACCCCTACTTGTCGTGTTCCGCATAGCCCCGAGCTCGGGACTCAACTCGCTGCTCAGACCACATTTACAACTCACTGTTAAGTGAGTCACATTCTGCACTCAATCTAGGGATCTGTGCATGGGTGCGCAACCCCTGGGGCGCAACAAAGTGGGACCACCGTGCAAACTCATCCGATCGGAGGGTTGCGAGATCGTGGTCCGGGCGCAGCGGCCCCCGCGGATCCCCGGGGGCGAGGCTGGGCGATGTTCCGGCCGATCGCACGTATCCTGTCGGGGTGATGTCGAAGAAGCTGTGGTCACTGGCCTGGGCGAGCCTGCTGGCCGGCATTCTCGTCGCGGGCCTTCTCTATCCGGTGGCCAGTGGGGTCGGCGTCGTCTCCAACCGGGCGGCAGCGGCAGTCGAGAACGTCTCCTCCGAACTACTGAACGGCACGTTGCCGGAGGTCACCACCATGACCGACGTCAACGGGAAGCCGATCGCGGTGCTGTTCGACCAGTACCGCTACCAGGTCGGATACAACGACATCTCGCCCGACATGATCCGCGCGATCATCTCCGTCGAGGACCGACGCTTCCTGGAGCACGACGGCGTCGACTGGAAGGGCACCATCCGCGCCGCGCTGAAGAACTCGTCGTCGGGCGAGGTCCAGCAGGGTGCGTCGACGCTCGACCAGCAGTACATCAAGAACTATCAACTGCTCGTCCTGGCCCGCACCGACGCCGATCGCCAGGCCGCGGTCGAGACGACCCCCGCGCGCAAGCTGCGCGAGGTGCGCATGGCGCTCACGCTCGAACAGACCCTCATCGACCAGGCCAAGCGCGACAAGGGCCTCGACGACGCCGCCGCCAAGCAGGAGGCGAAGAAACAGATCGTCACCCGCTATCTGAACGTCGTCCCCTTCGGCAACAACGCCTACGGCATCGAGGCGGCCGCGCAGACGTACTTCGGCATCCCGGCCAAGGATCTCCAGGTCGAGCAGGCCGCGATGCTCGCCGGCATGGTCCAGTCCAGTTCGGCGCTGAACCCCTACAGCAACGCCGAGGGCACCCTGACCCGGCGGAACCTCGTGCTGGACACGATGATCGACAACTTCCCCGAGCGACGCGCCGAGCTGGTGGCGGCCAAGGAGAAGCCGCTCGGCGTGTTGCCGCGTCCGCGGACGCCGACCCAGGGCTGCATCGCCGCCGACAGCGAGGGCTTCTTCTGCGACTACGCGCTGCAGTTCCTCGCCGAGAACGGCATGTCGCGCAATTCCGTGTTGCGCGGCGGCTACATCATCCAGACCACCCTCGACCCCGACGTCCAGCGCGCGACGGATCGAGCGGTGAAGGCCCAGGCCTCCCCCACCGCCGACGGCGTCGCCGACGTCATGAGCACCATCCGTCCCGGCGCCAAGTCCCACGACGTGCTGTCGATGGCATCGAGCCGCCGCTACGGTCTGAACCTCGCCGCCGGCGAGACGATGCAACCGCAGCCGTTCTCCACCGTCGGTGACGGCGCGGGCTCGGTGTTCAAGATCTTCACCGTCGCCGCGGCCATGGAGAAGGGACTCGGTGCGGGCTCGAGCATCCCGGTCCCCGGCTTCGTCGCCGTGGAGGGCATGGGTAACAGCGCCGGAGCCAACGGGTGTCCGGCGAACTCCTACTGCGTCAAGAACGACGGCCGCTACCCGGCGTCGCTGTCGGTGTCCGATGCGCTCGCCCAGTCGCCGAACACCGCCTTCGTCAAACTGCTGCAGCAGGTCGGCGTGAAGCCGGCGGTCGACATGGCCGTCCGCCTCGGACTCCGTTCGTACACGGTGCCCGGCTCGTCGGGTTACGGCGAGAAGAGCATGGCTCAGTACGTCAAGGACGGGAACTTCGGCTCGTTCACGCTCGGACCGCTCCCGCTCAACGGACTCGAACTCGCGAACGTCGCCGCGACCCTCGCTTCCGGCGGGGTCTGGTGCCCGCCCAACCCGATCAAGGCGATCAGCCGCGTCAAGCGCGACCAGTACGGCAACCCGGTGATCGGCCCCGACGGGCAACGCGCCCTCACCTCGGTCCCGTTCAACGCGCCGGGCTGCGAACAGGTCGTCGACAAGGGTCTTGCCGACACGCTTGCCAACGCACTGAGCAAGGACGACAAGGGCGGCGGCACCGCGGCCGGCGCGGCAGGTTCCGCCGGGTGGACACTCCCGATGTCGGGCAAGACCGGTACCACCGAGGCTCACCGCAGCTCCGCGTTCATCGGTTTCACCAACCAGATCGCCGGCGCCGCCTACGTCTACAGCGACGGCCCGAACCCGCAGGGCGTCTGCAGCAGCCCGCTCCGGTCCTGCTACGACGGCGACCTGTACGGCGGTATGGAACCCGCGCGCACCTGGTTCCAGGCGATGAAACCGGTGGCCACGAAGTTCGGTCCGGTTCGACTGCCCCCGGTGGACCGCGAATACTGGCGCGGCAGCGATCGCGGTCGGATTCCGCAGGTCAGCGGCCTGACCGCCAGTGAGGCCACGTCGCGGCTCCAGCGGGACGGTTTCAAGGTCAACGAGCTCGAGGTCGACAGCGGCCGCCCGAAGGGCACCGTCGTCTTCACCGCGCCGTCGGACTCGGCGATGCCCGGCAGTACGGTGACGATCTACGTGAGCAACGGTCGCCGCGCCGGCGGGGACAGCGGCAACGGTCCCACCGAGACCACCGTCGTGGTTCCGGGCGTCGGACCCGTCGTCATCCAGCTGCCCGGCTGAGTCACCGGCCAGAGCACCTCTGCTCTCGACGGTGGGTCGCCCGTGCGGCCCACCGAAGGGGGTGGGCATGGGCTCGGAGGTGCGTATTCTGAACAGATGCAGCACTCCGAACTCGACTTCCGCTCACGCCTCGGTTCGTCCGGTTCCGGGGTCGGTTCGCGCGCACTCATCGGTGCCGCGGGGCTGGCCGCCGCCGGCCTCGTCTACTCGACCGTCATCGAGCGCAACGCCTTCGCCCTGCGCCACACGACGCTGTCGGTCCTCGAACCCGGCGCCTCTCCCCTGCGGGTCCTGCACATCAGCGACCTGCACATGATGCCCAACCAGCGGCTCAAGCAGGCGTGGATCTCCGAGCTCGAGGCCCTCGAACCCGACCTCGTGGTGAACACCGGCGACAACCTCGCGCACCCGCAGGCAGTGCCCGCGGTGATCCAGTCCCTCGGTGGCCTCCTGTCGCGGCCGGGCCTGTTCGTCTTCGGGTCCAACGACTACTTCGGCCCCAAGCCGAAGAACCCGTTGAAGTACTTCAAGAAGGACCATCAGCGAACGCACGGTGAACCGCTCCCCTGGCAGGACCTCCGGGCGGCGTTCACCGAACGCGGCTGGCTGGACGCCACGCACACCGTGCGGGAGCTCGAGGTCAGCGGCGTCCGCGTGGTCGCATCCGGCGTCGACGATCCGCACATCGAGCGGGATCGCTACGAGACCATCGCCGGGCGCCCCAACCCGCTCGCGCATCTGCGCCTGGGCCTCACCCATTCGCCCGAGCCGCGGGTCCTCGATCGCTTCGCCGCCGACGGCTACGACCTCGTGATGGCCGGCCACACCCACGGCGGGCAGCTGTGCCTGCCGTTCTTCGGCGCGCTCGTCACCAACTGCCACATCGACCGCTCCCGGGTGAAGGGGCCGTCGAACTGGGGCTCGTCGATGAAGCTGCACGTCAGTGCCGGACTGGGCACCTCCCCGTACGCACCCGCACGCTTCTGCTGCCGTCCGGAGGCCAGCCTGCTGACCCTCACCCCGGTCTCACACGGCGACGCCGACTACGACGCCGACCAGTCGCTGCCGCAGCTGGCCCGCGAGACCCTGTGACGGGCAACCGAACACGTCGGGAGCACACCGGCTCGTGAACTCCCTCGGGGTGAAGGTCCTGGCGTTCGACACCTTCGGGACGGTCACCGACTGGTTCACCGGCATCTCCGGTGCCGTCGCACGCACCGTGCCCGATGTCGACGCCGCCGCCTTCGCCCGCGAGTGGCGCAGTCGCTACTCACCGATCCTCGCGCGCGTCGAGACCGGAGAGCTCCCCTGGCGCCGTCTGGACGATCTGCAGACCGAGACCCTCCACGAGATCGCGGCGGTCTTCGACGTGGCTCTGGACGCCGATCAGAGCCGTGCGCTCGTACGTGCGTGGCGTGCCATCCCCGGTTGGCCCGACGCCGCGGACGGGATTCGACGACTCAAGCGGGACTTCATCGTGTGCGCGCTCAGCAACGGCACCGTGGCGCTGCTGACCGACATGGCCCGGCACAACGACTTCGCGTGGGATGTCATCGGCGGCTCCGACCTGTGGCGGCACTACAAGCCCGCACGTGAGACCTACTGCGGCCTGGCCGAACTCCTCGAGGTCGAGCCGAACGAGGTGATGATGGTCGCGACGCACCAGGCCGACCTCGACGCCGCACGCTCCTTCGGCCTGCGCACCGCGTTCGTCGAGCGCCCGGACGAGTGGGGTGGCGAACCCAAGGACGATTCCGGGTCACCCGACAACGACTTCCACGCGACGGATCTGCTGGACCTCGCCCGGCAGCTGGGTTGCCGGTCGGCCACCGAATGACCCTCGACGACCTGCGGCGCTGGGAGGACTCCGGGGCCGGATGGCGGGTCGTCCACCGCGGCGCGGAGAGCGTGACGGTGAGCCTGTTGCGCTGCGACGGCGGTGAAGAGGTCGACCGATTCGTCACCGCCGACCCGGCGATCCTCGCCCATATCGCGGGGCGCACGTCCTCCGAGCAGGACGCCTGAAAGACCCGGAAACGAGGAAACCCCGGCCGCATCTCTGCGGACCGGGGTCTCACTGCTGTGTCTCAACCAACACATCTTGTTGACCGGTCGAACCCGGCCTTCTGTCGGGGTGGCGGGATTCGAACCCACGACCTCTTCGTCCCGAACGAAGCGCGCTACCAAGCTGCGCCACACCCCGTGTGTAGCCTGCGATAGCTTATACCGGACCCCCGCCGAGTACTAAATCGCCTGGTCAAAGATGTGCCCGAAGTGAGCGAAACGCTGTGGGATGCGGGTCGGACGTCCCATTCTTGGTTAAGGTCCACCCGCAACAACGCCACCGCGCCGTCGTTCAGGATCACTGGGCGCCGGTGTTCACCAACACGAAAGGACGCCATCATGAGCGCCTCCCCCGATCAGCAGGCGAACTCGTCCGCCAAGCAGGGCTTCGCCTTCGGGATCTCGATCGTCGCCGCCGCGCTGCTGTTCGTCGCCGGCCTGGTCTCGGTCTTCCAGGGCATCTCGGCGATCGCCAACGACGAGCTGTTCGTCGTGGGCCGCAACTATGTCTTCGAGTTCGACCTCACCGCGTGGGGCTGGATCCACCTGATTCTCGGCATCGCCGGCATCCTCATCGCCGGTGGTCTCGCGGTCGGCGCCGACTGGGCGCGCATCGCGGCCATCGTGATCGCCTCGCTGTCGATCATCGCCCAGTTCCTGTGGCTGCCCTACTACCCGGCGTGGGCCATCCTGATCATCGTCCTCGACCTCATCGTCATCTGGGCGGTGTCCACCTGGAACCCGAACAACGCCTACAACCTGTAATCTCCCCGCTCCACCAGCGTCGATGCCGGCCGACGAGGCCTGCAGGGTGCCCACGACCCATCCGCGACCCGCCGTGGTCCGAACCCTTCTCGACAGCCCATTGGGGCTCGACGGAGATGATCGGGCCACGAAAGGAAACACCATGCGCGTCACACGCACCCTCGCAGCCCTCGTGGCCGGCATCGTCGTCGGACTCGGTTTCGTCATCGGAACCGGTTCGGCACAGGCCGCGCCGCTCGCCCCGGTGGAGAAGGTCGACGTCGACCGCTACCTCGGCAAATGGTGGCAGCTCGCCACCGTGCCGTCGTTCTGGGGAGTGACCTGCGCCAAGGACACCAGCGCCTTCTACACCCGGATCGACGAGAAGACCATCGGCGTCGACAACCAGTGCACCGGACCCACCGGCACGAAGGGCGGCGTCCTCGGGCGCGCCACCGTCGTCGACGCGAAGTCGAACGCCCAGCTCAGTGTGCGGTTCCCGCAGACACCGGCGAGCATCAACCCCAACGGGGCACCGAACTACATCATCGCCCACATCGAGGACGGCGAGAACCCGGACGGCCCCTACAAGTACTCGATCGTCGGCGATCCGAGTCGCGCATCGGGATTCCTACTCTCCCGCGACAAGGTCGTCTCCGACAGCGAACTGCGTCGCCTGACCAAGGAGATCGAGAAGGTCGGTTTCAACCCGTGCACGTTCCTCGTCTCACCGACGACCGGTGGACGCAGCGACTACTCGCCGCTGTGCACCCTGTGACGGTCCGACCTGCGGCCGCGATGCGGCGCTGAACGAAACACGATTTCGGCGCAAGCACCCAAAGTGCTTGCGCCGAAATCGTTTAGCTGGCTTCTGCGTCGGTTGCCGCTGCAGCGCGCCGGAATTCGTCGGGGGTGAGCCCGTACTTGGCGCGGAAGCGGTTGCGCATCGTCGCCGTCGAGGCGAAGCCCGAAGCATGGGCCACCGCTTCGAGTTTCAGGTTTCCCGGCCCCGTCAACAGGCGCCGAGCCCACTCGAGACGGCGGTCGGCGATCATCTCGGCCAGCGACGTCGGACTACCGGCGAGAACACGGTAGAGGTGCCGGCGACTCACGTGAAGGTGCCGTGCCACGACCTCGACACTGAAATCGGGGTCGCGGAAATTACGCTCGATGAGGTCGGTGACCGCGGCGCGTAGATACCGCTCACTGGTACGCAAGTCGGACACTCCGCCACGAGAAACCTGTTCGCTGTGCGAAACACGTTCCGGCGCAATGCTCATCACTTGCCCGTCACCACCATTGGGACCTGCGCCCACCTGATTCCTTTCACGAGAGTCTCCTCCGACCCACATCAGAGGTTACCGACGGGTCGGCCCCCGGTCATGGGCCTTTGGTCCCAAATCGATCGGTCTTCGTCACGGGATTGTGCTGCGGGACGCGGACTTTCCCTATCCACTTCACTCAGGGAGTGGGTCATACGTCCACATCCGCTGCGACGTAGGGTGGACTCCGTGAGCACCCAGGACCCGGCCGCGCGCCGGAGCACCCTGCGCGCAGCGGCCCTTCGGATCGCCGACGACGTCCTGTTCCCCGCCGCCGCTCAGGTCGACCGGACCGGAGTCGTACCCCCATCCCATTGGCTGGCACTCGCCGACGCCGGCCTCTACGGGATCGCCGCGCCGGTCGAGGCCGGCGGACCCGGGCTCGAGTTCGGTGAGGTCACCGAGATCTTGGAGGTTCTGGTCAGCGGTTGCCTGTCGACCGCGTTCACCTGGCTCCAGCACCACGGTGTCGTCATCTCCCTGTCACGAACCCCGAACGGATCGTTACGAGACGAGCTACTCGAGCCGACCGTCGCCGGCCGACTACGTGCGGGGGTCGCCTACGCCGGAGTCGTCCCGACCCCGCCCCGGATGACCGCCACCCGCACCGACGACGGCTGGGTCTTCACCGGGCATGCGCCATTCGTCAGCGGCTGGGGAACCGTCGACCTCCTGCAGATCTCCGCCCGCGATACAGAGACCGACGACGTCATCGCCGCGATCCTCCCCACCGCCGAGCTGCCCACCGCCGTTCGGACATCCCCGGTCGAGCTGACCGCCGCGGCGGCGACGTCGACCGTGTCACTGCAGGTCGACGGCCTCCCGGTTCCCGACGCCCGGGTCGTCAGTCGCGTCTCGATCGACGAGTTTTTCGCGAACCAGAACGTGGGCGTCCGCCTCAACGGCACGCTGCCGTTCGGACTCGTCCGGCGCTGCACGGCACTCCTCGACGTCGCGGGACGGGCGCCCGCCGCACGACGTCTCCGTGAGCGCGCCGACGAGGCACGGATGGCCCTCGACTCGGCGATGGACGACGCCACGGCGTTGTTGGCCGCTCGCGCCGACGCCGCCCGGCTCGCTCTCGAGGCGGTCGCCGCCCTCGTCGCAGCACGCGGCGGCGAGGCACTGCTGCACGGCAGCGACGCGGAGCGACTGTTTCGGGAGGCCTCGTTCATCCTCGTCGCGGCGAGTCGGCCCGAGCTGAAGGACCTCCTCGTACGACGGTTCGCGGGCGAACCCGACTCTCGCTAGACCTCGCCCGCGGTGGTGGCGGCCGACTTCGGCGCCTCCGCCGCGCGGGACGCGTAATCACGCAGGAAGAGAGCCTCGGCGAGCGCGATCCGCTCGATCTCCGTCGGGTCGACGCTCTCGTTCGGCGCATGGATCAGACACTGCGGTTCCTCGACACCGAACAGCATGATCTCGGCGTCCGGAAACGTGCTCTGCAGGACGTTGCAGAGCGGGATCGACCCACCCTGCCCCTGGATCAGCACCTCGCTCCCGTAGGCGGCCGCCAGCGCGTCGGTCAGCGCTTCGTAGGCGGGCCCCGAGGTGGAACCGACGAACGGCGAACCCACCGCCTCGCGTTCGAAAGACACCCGCGCATTCCACGGGGTGACCGCGGTGAGGTGTTCGATGAGCGCGTCCTGGGCGTAGGTCGGGTCCATTCCCGGCGGCACACGCAGGTTGATGCGCGCCCGGGCCCGCGGCTGGACGGCTGCGGACGATCCGACCACCGGTGGGCAGTCGATGCCGAGCACCGTCGCCGCCGGCCGCGCCCACACCATGTCCGACACCGACCCGGACCCCACGAGTTCGACGCCGTCGAGAACCGTTGCATCCGAACGGAACTGCTCGGGAGGATAGGACACGCCGGGCCACTCGGCGTCGGCATCGAGACCGGTGATGGTGGTGTTTCCGTGTTCGTCACGCAGTGTGGCCAGCATCGCGATGAGGGCGGCCAGCGCGTCGGGCGCAGCTCCCCCGAACATTCCGGAATGCATTGCCGATTCCAGGGTCTCGACCGAGACGTCGATGTTGGCGATGCCACGCAGCGTCGTGGTGAGGCTCGGTTTGCCGACGGCGAAGTTACCGGAATCGGCGATCAGGATGGCGTCGGCGCGCAGGAGGTCGGGGTTCTCGACCGCGAAGTGCTCGAGTCCACCGGTCCCCTGCTCCTCCGAGCCCTCGCCGATGATCTTCACGGTGACGCCGAGGTCGCCGGCGAGCGCACGCAGCGCGGTGAGATGTACGGCGATGTTGCCCTTGCAGTCCGCGGCTCCGCGGCCGTACCAGCGGCCGTCGCGCTCGGTCAGCTCCCAGACCGGGGAATCCCATTCGTCGTCACCCAGCGGCGGCTGCACGTCGTGGTGGAAATACAACAGAACCGTCGGCGCGCCTTCCGGACCGGGGATCTGCCCGGTGACGGCCTTGGATCCGTCACTGGTCACGTGTGCGGCGACATCGTCGACGCCCAGCTCACGGAATGTCGTGATCAGCCAGTCGACCATGCCGTCGCATTCCTCCGGCGGGAACTGCTGCGGGTCGTGGACGGACCGGAACCGAACCATCTCCGCCAGATCTGATTTCGCGCGAGGCATCAACTCCCGCACCCGATCCCGCAATGTCGCATCGTCCATGCACACGTCTCCCTGTCGGCTTCGACTGTCGGTTCGCCCTGCGGCCTGTGTACCACAGCCGGGACCGGGTCAACCCTTTCCCTTCGCCTTCTCTTCCGCTGCGGCGAGGTCGTACACACTCAGCTCACCACGGTTGATCGCCGCCGTCATCTGGACATGGTCGGCGTCGTTGAGATCGGCGTAGGAGATCGAGAAGTCCGCCATCGCGTCGGCGAAACCCGTTGTCTCGGAGAGATACCTCGCGATGTCGAACCGTGTCGACGTGCGGGCGTGGGCCTGACCGAGAGCCATCCCACACAGGCGCGCATAGAGTTTCATCCCATCGGGTCGGAGCGCTTCGACGACGACCGACCCCTTGCCGTCGCGGAGCTGACGCACGTAGAAGTCGCGGCGATCCCCGTTCTCGTCGAGTCCCGTCGACCAGCCGAGGAAGAGGTCGCTGGCCGCCTGCAACAGCCGCTGCCCCTCGACGACGCGTTGTCCCTGGTTGTCGAAGCCCGACGCGTTGTCGAAACCCGACGACGACACGTGGTCGGCGAGGACCGACCGCTGCGCTTCCTTGACCTGGAGGAACAGCGGGTCCTCCAGGCTTCTGCCCATCATCAGCACGATCCACGCGCGGGTCCCGACACTGCCGACACCGACGACCTTGAACGCGATGTCGACGAGGGAGAACTGCGCGAGCAGGGTCTGCACGTGCAACGGCAGTGTCGCCCGGTAATTGTCGACCCGCTCCCGGATCCGCTCCTCGACCACGGCGGCATCTTCGTCGGTGAAACGTTCAGTCAGCGGAACGAGCAGGGGTGGGTCACTACGGATGTGCGCGTTGCCCTCCGGGTCGATCTCGCAGAGTTTGGCCAGGGCCTGCGCGCTGTTCCGGTGCCGGGCCTTGCGCAACGCCTTTTGCGTCCGTGCGGTCATCGAGGTGTCCAGGCGATCGCCCAGATCCGCGAGCATGGACTCGACATCGATTCCGGCGTACCAGCACTCGAGCGTCGTCATCGAGACACTGCGTCTGATGTTCCGGCGGTAGGCCTTCGCCACCGTCTTGGCGATCTTGCGGTTGGTCTTGTCGTCGAACCCGTTGTTGCGACCCGCGATCGCGAAACTCGCGGCCAGTCGTTTCACGTCCCATTCGAAGGGCCCGATGTGGGTCTCGTCGAAGTCGTTGAGGTCGAACACCATTCGACGCTCCGGGCTGAAGAACAGGCCGAGGTTGCTGAGGTGGGCGTCCCCGCACAGCTGGGTGATGATGCCGGTGTCGGGGGTCCGGGACAGATCATCGGCCATGACCGCGGCGGCGCCGCGATAGAAGGTGAACGGTGTTTCCGCCATCCGCGCATGCCGGACGGGGATGAGTTCGGGCACGCGGTTGCGCGCCTGCGCGGCGAGTAACGCCAACGGGTCGGCACGTTCGCCGCGTGTCGGACAGGCGGCCAGATCGGCGGGCGTGGTGGGCACCGGGACTCCTCCCTGTGGAGCGTGGCCCGGGCGCCCGTCGGAGCCCGGAGGTGGCCTCCCGGCGCTACTGGTACGAGACGAACCAGGGTGTCGGCGCGACCGCCATGGTCGTCGCCGGCGAGAACGTCGGCTTGTCCTCCGTGTAGAAATTCTTCCAGCCCATCCACACTCCCGCGGGCAGATCGTCGAGCAATCTGCGCCAGGTCTCCATCTTCACCGGCGGTGTCCCGTGCCCGTCGGCGTGCAGGACCACCTGCAGTTCGGGTCGATCGGTTCTGATGTTCTTCCGCTGGGCGAGCATGCAGGCGTCGAACTGGTGGAGCACGAACAACTTCTGCGGCAGTCCCCGATCGCGTACCAGCCCCGCGAGCCATTCCGACGTGCGGTTCACCTCGTCGGCCTCGACGGACCCGATCTGCGTGAGGTGCACCTGGTCCGGCTTGAGGCGCCACTCCGGGTCGAGCGCCAGCCCGACGTGCGGGAGGGCGAGGAGGTCCGCATACCGCCGGGCCTGCTCGAGGAAGTCCATGCGTCCGGGCTGGAGGTCGAGGGTCACGTAGACCCCGGCGCGTCCGGCCGCCTCGACCCACGGCCGCAGCACGGCCGGGTCGAGCATGTTCGTGTACCGGGAACCCTCGCCCGGTTCCGACGACGCGACGGACGCGATGATCTCGAATGCCGGGATCATCGGCTCGGCGCTGACCCGCTGATAGTCGGCCGCCAGGCGCCGGACGCGGTCGATCGACGCCTCGACGCCCTGCCGGCCCAGCGGACCCAGCGCCGGCGCGTCGGGTGAACCGTAGAGCGCGACCATCCGACGACCCGGGAACACGATCTGTCCGCCGCCGGGGAGCTCCGGCGTCCGACGCGCCTGATCGACACGTGTCGCGAACACCGCGTCGTCGCCGAAGCCGGGACCGACCGCGCGGATCGCGGTCGTCGGTGACGCGCCACTCACGGCCGCGACGGCGTCGCCATCGGCCCTGGGATCGGGCACGGGTACCTCGACGACGCGCCCCGCGGAACGGGCGGTCAGCGTCGCGTCCATCGCGGTACCGCGGGCAACCATCACGATCGGCTCGTCCGTGCTCGGGCGCAGGTTGCCGCGCAGGTCCTCGAGGTCCACCGTGGACCGGTGGTCGTCGAACCCCTCGATCTCGCCGACGCGGACCACCCGCTGTACTCCGAGGCGCCGCAACTCCTCGTCGACGCTTCGCGCGGTCTCCGGGCGCACGGTGAGCACGGGCACGTGGTTCTCGCCGGCGGCCGCCGCGACGCGCTCCCGGGTCCCGGGTTCGTCGAGCGCACCCGGCCCGAGGAGGATTGCCTCATCGGATCGGGAGTAGAACTCGCGGCTGACGAGCACCGAATCCGGCTCCGCGCCGGCCAGCACGGCGGCACCCGGCCGCGGGTCGGCGAGCGCCACGACCCCGTCGGTGTCCGCCTGCCCCGCCGATGCGCTGATGAAGAGCCCGACCATCACGCAGACGATCGCCGCCCCGATCATCCGGATCGTCACCAGTGCATTCCTCCCGTCTCGGCTCCGCTCGACCAGGGGTCGCCACGGGTCTCGGCCGACGTTGGCGCAGACGGTCGCCCAACGTATCAGCGGTCGCCCGTCCCCACGACCCCCGTCGCGCATCGAGATCCGGCCTGCACCGTCGTGACCCGCACCGACAGACGCCCTTGTGACCTGGTTCACGAGCGGTGTCGCACCGCGTTGTAGCGTGTGTGCCGTGGACTATTGGGGTGTGATGGTCGGGTTGGGACTCCTCGCGTCGGCGTTCGGTGCGGCTGCATTCGTGCGCTACCGCGAACGGGAGTCCGCAACCCTGCAACGACAGACAGCACTGGCGCGCGAACTGCGCGATCTCGCAGGCGATGACGAGGTCCGACTCGCAGCGGTGGACGAGTTCTCTCTCACCATCTATCAGCGCCTCTTCTACGCATCGGTGGTGGCGCCGTGGATTCGCTCCGCGGCCTGGGCACTGCTGGGCGCGGTCCTCGCCGCTGCCGGGGCAATCGCGGTCGGGCCGCTCGACGGCGTGTACGCCACCGTCGTGCACATCGTCACGATCGCGGCCTCGGCGATCTTCCTCCTGGCCGCGCTCGTCTTCGCCGGCATCGCGCTGTACCACTCGGCGTCGACCCCGCGTGTTTCCTTCCGCGACTCCTACGCCGACGACGATCCGGGCACGATCACGACCGACGCCGATGTGGCCGACAAGAAGGTCGGCGAGCCCGCCGTCGACTGACGCCGCGTCGACCACGCAGACAAACCGAACACAACGAACCCCGCCGGTTGGTACCGACGGGGTTCGTTGCTGTGAGAGGCCCCGATCGAGGGCTCATCCGGTTGGTCAGGCGGACTGCGCCTGCCACATCCAATGCAGCTGTTCCAGCTTCGACGCGAACGAGATGAGCAGGTCCTGCGTCACCGGGTCGGCTTCCTCGGTGACCGAGATGCGCTCGCGGAGACCGTCGATCACTGCCTTGAGGTTCTCCACGATGGCATCGACGACCTCGGTGTCCTTGGTCCAGCCTTCGCCGAAACCCTTGGTGTTCGCGGTCTTGGCCACGGTCTCGGCACGGCCGTCCGGGCTGACGCCGATGGCGGTCGCGCGCTCGGCGGCGGCGTCGGTGAACTCACGCGCCACGGTGACGAGCTCGTCGAGGTCGAGATGCACCGAGCGGAACTGCTTGCCCACGACGTTCCAGTGGGCCTGCTTGGCGATCAGGGTCAGGTCGAGCATGTCGACGAGGGTGTCCTGCAGGGCCTTGCCGGCCACGGACTGCTGCTCGTCGGTGAGAGTGCTGGTGATGGGGGTGGTCATGATCAAGAATGTCCTTCCTTGTCATATCTGGGAGTGCTATCGGGGTGCCGGCTCGGGCTGAGTTCGACGCCCCGTCGGAGAGAACGACTGGTTCGGGCGGCCGGTGTCAGACGGTGACAGTGACCTTCTGCTCGATGTTGCCGCGGGTGGCCTTGGAGTACGGGCAGAACTCGTGCGCCTTGTTCGCCAGCTCCTGGGCCTTCGCCTCGTCGACACCGGGAATGGAGACGTCGATCGCCACGGTCAATCCGAAGCCGCCGTCGGCGGGGTCCTTGCCGATGCCGACGGTCACGTTCACGGTCGAGTCGTCGGGCACCGGGCTACCGGCTGCCTTCGACGTGGCTCGTAGAGCTCCGAGGAAGCACGCCGCGTAGCCGGCCGAGAAGAGTTCCTCCGGATTGGAGCCGTCGCCGCTGCCGCCCATCTCCTTCGGCGGTCGGAGGTCGAGGTCGATCTGGCCCGAGGCCGAGACCACCTCACCGTCGCGTCCGCCGCCGGATGCCTTGGACGAAATGGTGTAGACGGGTTCGATTGCCATCGGAGGTCCTCCTGGGTTCAGGTGGTGGATGTTCGGCTCTGTAGAACCAACGTTCTGTCCAACCGACCTGTACCCGGATTCATTCCGATCAAACCGCCTGGTGGCGGGGGTTACAAACCTGACGCCGAGTGTCAGCGGCGATACGACACTCTCGTGTCAGCGGCCGCGCATCATGCGAGTCGGCTTCATCCGGGTCGACTCCGGCAGCCAGGTGTTGACGGACCGACGCGCGGTGAGAAGTGCCGCGATCACCAGCAACGCGAACTGCACCCAACTGAGAACGACCATCGTCGACGAGATGTCGGGATAACGGAAGAGGAGGTCGACGCCGACCGGGATGCAGAGGAGATGGACCACCACGGCGGCGAGGAAGAAGTTGCGGCAGTGTCGGCTGTGGTGGGTCACTGCGGCCACCAGGAGCAGGTACTCGATCACCAGGACGACGACGATCATGACCAGCATGAACGGCGGGAAGAACCCGGCCAGCGTCTCGACCTGGTCCTCCGGTGCGGAGTTGGCCGGGTCGGTCACGACCCCCTCGAGAAGGCGCTGCCGCAGGTCGTCGGTGATGGTGCCGAGGTTGAAGAAGCCGTAGATCGCCAAGATCAGCCCGATGACCGCCGCACCCCACCAGACGACGCGGGCGTGGAGTGCCAGGGCCGCCGGCGGGCTGCCCGGGTCGGACGGTCGCGGCGGGTAGAGCGCCGCCTGGTCCCGGTCACGCGACGAGCGTTCCAGCGCGGCGAGATCCTCGGCGTCGAGCTCGGCCTGGGTCGGGATGCGTTCGGGGTCTCGATCGTGGGGGTCCCCCGGCCCGTGCGGATCGTTCATTCCTCGATCCTGCCATCCGGGCCTCGGGAACGGACAGGGCCCGCCGGAGCTCTGCCGGCGGGCCCTGTCGTGTTCTGTTCTGTTCGACTACTTCCGGAACTCGCCGAGGACGAACTCCATGCCGGGCAGGAACGTGCCGAGCATCGGGACCACGTGGTTGACGATCGACTTGGTCAGGATCGGCGGCGTCGGGTCCGTGACGAACCGGACGTCGGCTCCCTGTGCCCGCCAGTCCGCGGCGAGCTGGGCGACCTGACCGTGCGGGATCACGTCGTCGCTGAGGCCACCTTCGAGGAAGACCGGCGCGTTCGGCTTGAGGCGACCGATGCGCTGTTCGCCGACGACCTTCTGCACCTCCGGCGACCGTGCGATCACCGCGGAGAGTGTCTCACCGGTGCGGGTCCAGTTCCTGGTCTGCTGGAAGCCGAAGGCGGGGATGATGTCACCGATGCAGCTCGTCGAGATCTGCTTCAGCGCAGCCTTTCCGGATGCGTTGGTCTCCCGCTTCACGACGTCGGCGACCACCGGGTACCGCTGCGTGAGGCCGTTGACGGCGAAGCCGATGGCGCCGGCGATGGTGCTCCCGTCGATGGCCGGGATGACCTTCTCCAGGTCGGCGGGCGGCGCACCGGCATAACTGGCACGGACGTTCAGTTCCGGTGCATAGGTCGCCGCGAGTTCGGCCGCGGAGGCGGCGGCGCCACCGCCCTGTGAGTAGCCGACGAAACCGACCGGCGCGTCGACCGGGGCACCGGACGCACGCAACGCGGCCCGCGCGCCGTCGAGCATGGCGTGACCGGTCTCCGAGCGGTTCACGTAGGTGTGGATGCCCGGGGTGCCCATGCCGATGTAGTCGGTGACGAAGACCCGCACACCGTTGAGCAGCATGTAGAACATCTCCGGAGCGGTGTAGTTCACGCCGATACTGGGCTTGGTGACATCGACCGACATCGGCAGGCTCATCAGCTTCGACGCCGCGCACTGGTCGCCCTGACCGATGGTGCCCGGGCCGACGACGACGGTCGGGCGCGGACCCTTCCCGGTCCACGGCGCGGTCGGCTCGACGACGGTCCCGGTGACCGCGGCAGGCTTTCCGTCCTGGTAGGTCGAGGTGTACATGACCTTGCGTGCTGTGCCCGGCCACTGATTCGGCGCACCCGGGATCTGGAGGAGCAGCGGGATCTGCTGGCTCCGGATCACCGAGCCGGGATCGGTCGCGAAGGATGCCGGCGGCGTGTAGAAATCGGCCGCACTCGCGTCCGGCGCCGGACTGATCACGGCGGCCGCACAAGCCGCAGCCACCGCACCCGCAATCGTGGTCTTTCGCAGGCGTGACCTGCGGCGCGACCCAACGCTCGTTCCCGACTTCAGCTTCATGGGCGAGTAACCTACCCCACAGTAAGTTGAGTCAGGTGACTGGGTCCTCATTCGCATCGTGACCATCCGCGCCGCCACCGAAAACCGCCCCCGGGATCCGCCCTCCACAGTGGACCCGACGACACCATGTCGCCGGCTCTGCTGGTGAGGGTCGATCCCAGGGGCGGTTCCGAGGGGCGCTTTTCAGCGGGACGCTTCCCAGGGGCGCTTTTCAGCGGAGCGTCAGCCCGGTCAGATCACCACACCGAGGGCCAGCACGACGACCAGACCGCTCACCGACAGCAGGGTCTCCATCATCGACCAGGTCTTGAAGGTCTGGCCGACGGTCATGCCGAAGTACTCCTTGACCAGCCAGAAGCCCGCGTCGTTGACGTGCGACAGGAAGACCGAGCCGGCGCCGATCGCCAGGACTACCAGGGAGACCTCACCCGAGCTCAACCCGTCGACGAGTCCGAGCATCAGCGACGATGCGGTGATGGTCGCGACGGTCGCCGAGCCGGTGGCCAGGCGGATCAACGCCGCGAGCACCCAGGCGAGGACCAAGACCGGGACGTTCGCGCCGGTGGCCCAGTCGGCCAGCAGCGTGCCGATGCCCGTGTCGACGAGAACCTGCTTGAATCCGCCACCGGCAGAGACGATCAGCAGGATGCCCGCGATGGCGGGCAGCGCCGCACCGGTGCACTTCGAGATGGTCTCGCGGTCCATCCCCGAGCCACGGCCCAGGGTGAACATCGCGACGACGACCGCGATCAGCAGGGCGATCAAGGGCGTGCCGAGGATGTCGAGCACGCGGCGCAGGAGCTGGTCCTCGTCGTCGATGAAGATCTCGGCGAGCGCCTTGCCCAGCATCAGGACGACGGGCAGCAGAACGCTGAACATGGTGATACCGAAGGACGGCCGCTTGGTGGTCGGGCCGTCGTCGGGATCGACGTCGAAGGTCGTCGGCGCCTGGACCGTCACCCACTTGCCGGCGAGGGTGCCGAACAGCGGACCCGAGACGATGATCGTCGGGATGGCAACGGCGACACCGAGTGCGAGGGTCAGGCCGAGATCGGCGCCGAGGGCGTCGATCGCCACGAGCGGGCCCGGATGCGGCGGCACGAAGCCGTGCATGGCCGAGAGACCGGCGAGCGCGGGGATGCCGATGGGGATCAGACCCAGGCCCGAGCGTCGGGCAACCAGATAGATGACCGGCATCAGGAGGACGAGGCCGATCTCAAAGAACATCGGCAGACCGATGATCGCGCCGACGAGCGCCATCGCCCACGGCAGCATGCGCGGGGAGGCATGGCCGACGATCGTGTCCACGATCTCGTCGGCACCCCCGGAGTCGGCGAGCAGCTTCGCGAACATCGCACCGAGCGCGATGAGGATGCCCACACCGGCTGCGGTGGAACCGAATCCGGTGGTGAAGGACTCCAGGACCGTCGGGATCGACTCACCCGCGACGATGCCGACCGTGGCACCGCCGCCGACCAGTGCGAGGAACGGATGGACCTTGGCGACCGTGATCGCGACGACGATGACCGCGATACCGGCCAGAGCCGCGACGACGAGCTGCCAACCCGGCGCGACCGGTTCGGGCAGATCCGCACTCGCGGCGAGGATCGTGGTGGTCGACAACATGTTCAGTTCTCCTCGCCGTCGGGGAGCGACGCGACCAGTTCGTCGACGATGGCGTCTACGCTCTGGTCCACGTCGACGGTCAGGCCGCGTTCGTCGGATGTCAGGGGTTCGAGGGTCTCGAACTGGGATCGCAGCAGCGCCGTCGGCATGAAGTGCCCCGGCCGCGATGCCTGCCGGCGGGCGATGACCTCGACCGAGCCGGCGAGGTGCGCGAACAGCACCGACGGCTCGTGCCCGCGGAGACGGTCACGGTACTCGTGCTTGAGCGCGGAGCAGCTCATCACCCCGCCGTCACCGTGTTCGGCCAGCCAGACCCCGATGGACTCCAGCCACGGACGACGGTCGTCGTCGTCGAGCGGTTGACCAGCCGACATCTTGGCGATGTTCTCCGCCGAATGGAAGTCGTCGGCGTCCGCGAACGGAACGCGTAGACGCTGCGCCAACGCGGCTCCCACGGTCGACTTCCCCGACCCGGAAACACCCATAACGACCACCGGTGATCGCATGCCAACTCCTCCACATCGCTGTGCTGCTGATCACGGAGACTGCCTCAATAGTCATACTTATGCAAGTCCCTCTCGTGTTAAGTACGCACATTTGCGTCAGGCGCCGCTAATGAGAAGATGAAATGGTGAGTCGGAGCACAGGTGGGACCACAGAGCGCCATGACGAGACCCTCGCTGCCATCGGCCGGCGCATCGTCTCGGGGACGCAACCGGCGGGCAGCGTTCTGACGCTCGACGCCATCTGCACCGAGCACGGGGTGTCGCGGACCGTGGCGCGCGAGGTGATCAAGGTCCTCGAATCGATGGGACTCGTCGAGTCGCGACGCCGGGTCGGCATCACCATCCAGCCGCGGACCCGGTGGAGCGTCTTCGACCCCCGACTCATCCGGTGGCGTCTCGACGGCGCGGACCGGACGGAGTTCCTCGCGACCCTGTCGGAACTACGACGCGGATTCGAGCCCGTGGCGGCCGCGCTGGCGGCCGAACGCGCCAACGAGCACCACTGCCGCATCCTCGCAGCCGCGGTGTCGGACATGTCGGTTCACGGACGCACCGGCGACCTTCAGTCATACCTGCTGGCGGACAAGGTCTTTCACCGCACCCTGCTCGAGGCGAGTGGCAACGAGATGTTCCGGTCGCTGGCCGACGTCGTCGGCGAGGTCCTGGCCGGCCGAACCCATCACGGGATGATGCCGCCGACCCCGAACCCGGCAGCCATCGCCCTTCACGACGACGTGGCGAGAGCAATACGCCTCCGCGACCCGGAGGCCGCGGAGGCGTCTATGCGCGAGATCATCACCGAGGCGGCGGCTGCCGTCTCCGATGACCCTCCGCTGCCTGAGGTGCGAGCGGAGCGAGCCACGAAGGCTTAGACCAGAAGCTCGGCGATCTGAATCGTGTTGAGCGCAGCACCCTTTCGGAGGTTGTCACCCGAGACGAAGAGCGCGAGGCCGCGGCCGTCCGGAACACCCGGATCCTGACGGATGCGACCCACGAGGGAATTGTCCTTGCCGGCAGCGGCGAGCGGCGTCGGCACGTCGGCGAGCTCGACTCCGGCTGCGGCACCGAGGATCTCCTGGGCGCGAGTCACCGACAGCGGCTCGGCGAATTCCGCGTTGATCGACAGCGAGTGGCCGGTGAACACGGGCACGCGCACGCAGGTTCCGCTGACGAGCAGTTCGGGGAGACCGAGGATCTTGCGCGACTCGTTGCGCAGCTTCTGATCCTCGTCGGTCTCGCCGGTGCCGTCGTCGACGAGCGAACCGGCAAGTGCCACAACGTTGAACGCGATGGGTGCGACGTACTTGTTGGGGGCCGGGAAGTCGACGGCCGAGCCGTCGTGGACCAGCTTCTCGGCGTCACCGGCGACAGCGCGCACCTGCCCGGCGAGTTCCTCGACACCGGCCAGACCACTACCGGAGACCGCCTGGTAGCTCGAGATGATCAGGCGCTGCAGTCCGGCTGCGTCGTGCAGCGGCTTGAGCACCGGCATGGCGGCCATGGTGGTGCAATTGGGGTTGGCGATGATGCCCTTGGGCGGGTTCTTCGCCAGCTCGCCGTTGACCTCCGAGACCACCAGCGGCACATCGGGATCCTTGCGCCACGCCGACGAGTTGTCGATGACGGTGACGCCGGCGGCGGCGAACCGCGGCGCCTGCTCACGGGACATCGTGGCGCCTGCGGAGAAGAGGGCGATGTCGAGACCGGCCGGATCGGCGGTCGCCGCATCCTCCACCACGATCTCCCCGTCGCCCCACGGCAGCTTCTTGCCCGCCGAACGCGGCGACGCGAAGAAACGCACCTCGTCGGCCGGGAAGTTGCGCTCTGCCAGCAGGGTTCGCATGACGGCGCCGACCTGACCGGTCGCGCCGACGACTCCGAGACGTACACCCATGGTTATCGGCCCGTTCCTGCGTAGACGACGGCTTCCTCTTCGCCACCGAGATCGAAGGCGGCGTGCAGTGCGCGCACGGCGTCGTCGAGTTCGGTGTCGCGGCACAGCACCGAGATGCGGATCTCCGAGGTGGAGATCAGCTCGATGTTCACGCCGGCCTCGCTGAGGGCCTCACAGAAGGAGGCGGTGACGCCCGGGTGCGACTTCATGCCGGCACCGACGAGCGAGACCTTGCCGATGTGATCGTCGTACAGCAACTCGGTGAAGCCGATTTCCTCCTGCAGCTTGGTGAGCTTCTCGACACCCAGCGGGCCGAGCTCGCGCGGCAGGGTGAAGGTGATGTCGGTCTTTCCGGTGTCGACCTTCGAGATGTTCTGCAACACCATGTCGATGTTGATCTCGGCGTCGGCGACGGCGCGGAACACCTTGGCGGCGTAGCCCGGCTTGTCGTCGAGACCCACGACGGTGATCTTGGCTTCGCTGCGATCGTGTGCGACGCCGGTGAGAATGGCTTCTTCCACGGGAATGTCCTCCATCGATCCGGTCACCACGGTGCCGGGTTTGGTCGAGTACGACGAGCGCACGTGAACGGGAACGTTGTACCGGCGGGCATATTCCACGCACCGCAGCATCAGGACCTTCGCGCCACACGCCGCGAGTTCGAGCATCTCCTCGAAAGAGACGGTGTCGAGCTTCTTGGCGTCGGAGACGATGCGCGGATCGGCGGAGTACACGCCGTCGACGTCGGTGTAGATCTCGCAGACGTCGGCCTCGAGGGCCGCCGCCAGCGCGACGGCGGTGGTGTCGGAGCCACCGCGTCCGAGGGTGGTGATGTCCTTGGTGTCCTGCGAGACACCCTGGAATCCGGCGACCAGCACGATCTTGCCGTCGTCGAGTGCGCTGCGAACGCGGCCCGGTGTGACGTCGATGATCTTGGCCTTGCCATGAGAGCTCGTCGTGATGACGCCGGCCTGCGAGCCGGTGAACGACTGAGCATGTGCACCAAGCGAACTGATGGCCATCGCCACCAGTGCGTTGGAGATGCGCTCACCCGAGGTCAGGAGCATGTCCATCTCGCGCGCCGGGGGCGCCGGATTGACCTGCTGGGCGAGGTCGAGCAGTTCGTCGGTTGTGTCGCCCATCGCCGAGACGACGACGACAACGTCGTTGCCCTGCTTCTTCGTCTCGACGATGCGCTCGGCAACGCGACGGATGCGTTCGGCCGTTGCGACCGAGGATCCGCCGTACTTCTGCACCACGAGGGCCACGTCGAGTTACCTCCCGCCGGCTCGTGCGCCGGTTCGATAGACGTCAGCTTGCTTCGGACAACCTTACCGGGCAGGAGGGTGCAGGCCTGACCTGGTCACCGGCATTCTGTGATCCGACGCACACGGCACGTCGCCTGTGGTCGCCGGCGACAACCTAGGATTCCACGGGTGGCCACCCCAACCGATGTCGACGATCCGGGCCGTCCTGATCCCGATCCGGGCACCGGCGGAGTCGACGGCAGGCCGATCTCCCCGGGCGGTTCGACACCGGTTCGGCGCCCCGCCGACCCGCGGCCTCCGTTCGCCGACGTGGTCCGCCGGTACCGCTGGTGCATCGACGCCCTTGTCGTCTATCTCGTCATCCGCGCGATCGGCATTCTCACGCTCGCACGGTTCGCGGACCTGCGCGACACGACGCTCGGCAAGGCCCTCACCGTGTGGGACGGGCAGTGGATGCTGGCGATCGCCACCCACGGATACGACGGAGTGCCCGCGAGCCTGACCGACGCGCGCGGAATCCACACCTCCGACACCGCATTCGCTTTCTTCCCCGGCTACCCGTACCTGGTCGGGTACCTCGCGAAGCTGCCCGGCGTGACGCCGTTCGGTGCGGCGCTGACCCTCAATCTCGTCCTCGGATGCATCGCCGCGATCGGCGCGGCCCGCCTCGGCATGGTCTGTGCGCGGCTGATGTCGCGGTGCTCCCCCATCGGCCCCGCCCCCGAACGCGCCACCGGGCTGTTCCTGGTGGTGCTGTTCGCGGCGACGCCGATGTCGATCGTACTCAACATGGCCTACACCGAGGCCATGTTCTGCGCCCTCGCGACGTGGGCACTCGTCGGAATCCTGGAGAAGCGATGGCTGCTGGCCGGGGTGATGGCCGGCCTCTGCGGCTTCTGCCGGCCGACCGCCGCCGTCATCATCGGCGTGGTCATCCTCGCCGCGATCGTGTTCCTGTGGACCGGCCGCAGCTCCACCGAGGTGACCGGCGCGGACCGTGTGCGCGCCGCCGCGGCGATCGCGCTCAGTCCTCTGGGCTATCTCACCTATCTGGGCGTCGTGTGGGCCCACACCGGTTCGCCGACTGGATGGTTCCGCATCCAGACCGACGGTTGGGACACCGAGTTCGACTGGGGCGTCGCCGCATTCAACTTCGTCAACGAACAGCTGGTGAACTCCGCAGAGGTCGCTCCGACTGCGACGTCGTGGATCGTCCTGAGCACCCTCGTGATGCTCGCCGTGGCGGTGTGGGCGCGTCTGCCGTGGCCGGTGCTGTTGTTCGGTTCACTGCTCGTCGCCCAGATCGTGCTGTCGAGCGGGCTGATGATGAGCAGGCCGCGACTCCTGTTGCCCGCCTTCGTTCTTCTCATCCCCCTCGCGATGACCCTCGCCCGGGCGCGGCCGGCGGTCGCCGGCCTCGTCGTCGTGCCGATCGTCGTCGGCAGTTCATGGTTCGGCGCGCACATGCTGACGGTGTTCCCGCACGCCATGTGACCGCAAGCCAAGCGGCCCGATCCGCTTCGGGCCCGGTGTCTCAGTGCGCTGCAGCGACGAAACCCGCGCAGAGGTAGCCGATTCCGGCGTCGAGCCGGGCGCGTGGGTCCAACAGGTGTGCGGCGTCGGGACGTCCGGCGAGGCGGGCGAGGTGTTCGGGCACCGCGACATCGGAGCGTCCGGCGATCACGTCGGACAGCCGGACCGACGACACCTCGGACTCGCCCCGGACCTGATCGTCGATCAGCTGGTCGCCGACCGCCATCAGTGCGACGCCGTGGACGAAACTCCACACGGTCAGCGCCATGTCGGTGGCGCGTTCGATGCCGACCCCGAGTTCGAGGAAACCCGCGGACAGCCAGTCGAGGCATTCCAGTGAGGCCTCGCCGTAGCTGAGGCGGGGTGACGAGTAGGCCAGCACCACCCATGGGTGCCGCTGGTACAGCTCCCAGTCGACGTCGACGGCGATCCGGACCCGCTCCTGCCACGACGGCGCGTCCTCATACGGGTAGGGATAGCGCTGCGTGACCTCTTCGGACATCGCCAGCAGCAGCGCCTCCTTGTCTGCGACGTGCCGGTACAGCGACATCGCCCCGACCCCGAGCTCGTCGGCCACTCGCCGCATCGAGAGACCGTTGAGTCCCCGGGCGTCGGCGATCCGGATCGCGGCGTCGACGATGACCGCCGGCGACAACTTGGTCGTGCCAGATGTCACCTGCTCGTCCTTCCGCTCACGACCGGGAATAATTGGATTGCGTACAGCGTACTCACCTGGCGTACGCTTTCCCGCGTACACCGTACGCAATCCACCAGCGAAACCATCGAGGAGCACATCGTGTCCACCCGTCTCGGCACGTCTGATCGGCAGCTTCCGGGTACTGCCGACCGACGAACCTGGCTGGGACTCGCGGTGCTCACGCTGCCCGTGTTCCTGGTGTCGATGGACGTGTCCGTCCTCTACCTCGCGATCCCCTCGATCACCGACGCCCTCGCACCGTCGGCGGCCCAGCAGCTGTGGATCCTCGACATCTACGGGTTCCTGATCGCCGGCCTGTTGATCACGATGGGCAACCTCGGCGATCGCATCGGACGACGCCGCATCCTGCTCGCCGGAGCCGCGGTCTTCGGCGGGGCGTCGATCCTCGCCGCCTTCGCGCCTACCGCCGGGATCCTGATCGCCGCGCGCGCCCTGATGGGTGTCGGCGGGGCGACGCTGATGCCGTCGAGCCTGTCGCTGATCGCCAACATGTTCTCCGACGATCGTGAGCGCGGTCGCGCCATCGGCGTGTGGACGGCTGCCTTCGCCGGCGGCGCCGCGGTCGGCCCGGTCATCGGCGGCGTGCTTCTGCACCACTTCTGGTGGGGCTCGGCCTTTCTCATCAACGTGCCGGTGCTGGCCGCCCTCCTCATCCTCGGCCCCCGGCTCATCCCCGAGTACAAGGCGCCCTCGACCGCACGGTTCGACGTCCTCGGCGTCGTGCTGTCGATGGCCGGCATCCTGCCCGTCGTCTATGCGATCAAGACCCTCGCGAGCGACGGCGCCGACGCGGGCGTCATCGTCATCGGACTCGCGGGTCTGGCGCTTCTCGCCGGATTCGTGGTGCAGCAACGTCAGTCCGCGGCCCCGCTCCTCGACCTCAAGCTCTTTCGGAACGCGCACTACGTGGGTGCGATCTCCGTGGCCCTCGTCGGCATGATGGCCCTGGGCGGCATGTCCTACCTGACCGGCGTCTACCTGCAGTCGGTGATGGGTCACGACGTCCTCGCCGCGGCTGTGGCCGGACTCCCGATGGCCATCGCGGTGGCGGTGTTCTCGATCGGCGCCTCCCGGATCGCGACGATGGTCGGCACCCGTGCCGCATTCCTCGGCTCGATCGTGCTGGCGGCAGCGGGCAACTTCGGACTGCTCGCACTGACCACGTCGTCGCCGATCTGGGTCTACCTCGTCTTCACGTTCATCGCCGGCATCGGCTACGGCATCCAGTTCAGCCTGGTGTCGGTCGTCGTGGTGGGCGCGGTCCCGCCGGACCGGTCGGGCTCGGCATCGGGCATCTCGGAGACGAGCTTCGAGCTTGGCAACGCCCTCGGCCTCGCTCTGTTCGGTTCACTCGCCACACTGGTGTTCCGCGGACATCGCGACGGCTGGTCATTCGGCGACACACTCGGTGAGACGCTGCATCGCGCCCTGGAGATGGGCGTCCAGGGAGACGGCCTCGCGGCCGCGGCCCGGCAGTCCTACGTCGACGGCATGCACGCGGCGTCCCTGGCGATCGGGATCTCGATGACCGTTCTCGGCATCGGGGTGTTCTTCGCGATGCGCAAGCCGCTGCAGCCCTGGACCGCAGATGCCGTGACCGCAGATGCCCGGACCGACACCGACGACTCCGAGGCACCGGCGCCACTACCCTCGACCGAGTGCATGAACTGATCGAAGGACGGTGGAGCGCGCGGGGGTACGACCCCGCCGCCACCATCTCCGTCGCGAACCTCACGACCATCGTCGACGCCGGACGATGGGCCCCCACCTGGGGACGCATGCAGCCGGTCCGGTTTCTCGTCGGCCGACGCGGTGACGCGACCTTCGAGACCCTCACCGGCGTCCTGACCCGTGGAAACGCCGGCTGGGCGCCGAGGGCGGCCGCGCTGGTCCTGGTGTGCACCACCGATCGGCCGGCCGATCCGAAGGAACACACCTACGCGGCGGTCGACGTGGGTCTCGCGGTGTCGCAGATGATCCTGCAGGCCGAGGCGCTCGGCTTCAACGGGCATCCGATGGCCGGCTTCGATGCCGCCGCCGCTACCGAGGCCTTCGACATCCCCGCCGGCCAGAGACCCCTCGTCCTGCTGGGGATCGGCACGCTCGCCGAGGACACCGCGTCGTTGCCCGAGGACATCCGCGAGCGTGACGAACGCCCGCGGACCCGCCTTCCGCTGGACGAGGTCGCGTTCGCCGGGCAGTGGGGACGACCCGCATTCACCACACCCGAGACGTGAAACGTCCCCGCCGCGACCGATGATCGCGACGGGGACGTCGTCGTCGGGAGGCGTGTATCCGTCTCCGACGTCAGCCGACGAGCTCGGGCTCCTGCTCGATCCGCTCGACCTCGGCACGCATGGCCTTGTCCTTGGTCTCCACGATCAGGATCGTGCAGACCACGCTGATCGCGGACAGGCCTGCCAGCAGGACACCCACCCAGATCGCGCCGGGTCCGGCGATCAGCGGGGCGGCGATCAGCGGCGGGATGGCTCCGCCGAAGATCCCGGCGAGGTTGTAGCCCATGCCGGCACCGGTGTAGCGGTAGCGCGCCTCGAACAGTTCGGGGAGCAGCGCACCCGCCGGACCGTAGGCGATGCCGAAGATCAGCAGGGTGCCGATCAGTCCGACGACGAAGGCAAAGCCGCCACCGATCTCGAGGATCGGGAACAGGACCAGCGCCCACGGGATGGCGATGATGCACGAGGTCAGGATGACCCGGCGTCGACCGACCCGATCGGACCACATGGCCGACGCGGCGGTTGACAGACCGAAGACGATCGCGGCGACCATGCCCGCGCTGAGGACGAAGGTGCGGGACAGGTCGAGGCTCTTGGTTCCGTAGTTCGTCAGGAACGCCGTGCCCATGTAGAAGAGCGAGAACAGGCTCGCCAGCGCACCGCCGGCGATGAGGATCTCCTTCCACTGGTAACGGAAGGCGTCCATGAAGGGCAGTGCGGGACCATCCGACTTCTCGGCTTCGAGCGCCTTGCGACGCTGCGCTTCCTGGAATACCGGGGTCTCGGCGACGGCGAGCCGCACCCAGAGGCCGACGGCGACGAGAGCGAACGACAGGATGAAGGGGATGCGCCAGCCGTAGTCGAGGAAGGCCGAGCTGGTCTCGCCGAGGGTCAGCGAGGCGATGAGGAAGGTCAGACTCGACAGGAAGAAGGCGAACGCCGGTCCCAGCTGCGGGAACATGGCGTACAGACCCCGCTTGCCGGGGGGTGCGTATTCGGCCGTGAGCAGCGTGGCGCCGGCCCACTCACCGCCCACGGCGAAGCCCTGCAGGAATCGCAGGACGACGAGGGCTATGGGGGCCGCGATCCCGATCCCCGATTCGGCGATGCCGAAGACGCCGGTCTCGTATCCCGGGAGGAGTCCGATCGCCACGGTCGCGATGCCCATGATCAGCAGCGTCCAGACGAGGGTCCGCTTTCGACCGATCCGGTCACCGAAGTGCCCGAACAGCATGGCGCCGACCGGACGTGCGAAGAACGCCACGGCGAAGGTCGCGAAGGATGCGATCGTGCCGGTCACCTCGTCGGCTGCCGGGAAGAACACCGTCGGGAAGACCAGCGCGGCCGCGGTTCCGTAGATGAAGAAGTCGTAGAACTCGATGGTCGTGCCGATGGAGCTGGCGGCCGCGACGCGTCGGAGGCTGGTGGGCTTCGCGTCGGGCGGCGTCTGGGGGTCCGGCGGTAAGTCAGCGCGAGGCGGATCGGCGGGGATCGTGGTCACTGGCGTCGTCCTTCTGTGCAGGCGGCCGCGTCGTGGTTGAGCGGCTCTGTCGAAGACCGGGCACGAAGCCCGTACACCTCACCCGGCACGGGAATGAGTTCCGTCACTCGCCGCGGCGGGTGAGACGCATGTCATAGCTTCGACGCGACTGCCGATACCCGGCACCCCCCGAAGAGGGGGTCAGGCCACGATGGCCGTCGCCTCGATCTCGACCAGCACCTCCGGCTCGTACAGCGCCTGCACCCCGATGAGCGTGGCCGGCGGCATCGGTGTGGGTAGTCCGACCTCGTCGGCCACGGCCTCGATCCCGGCCATGAAGTCCCCGATCTTCGCCGGTTCCCAGTCCGTCACGTACACCGTCAGACGCACGACGTCACCGAAATCCGCGCCCGCACCGTGCAATCCGCGGGCGACGTTCCGCAACGCCTGGGCGACCTGCCCGGCGAGGTCGGCCGGGATCGGTGTGCCGTCACCGGTGTGCGCGACCTGCCCGGCGAGGTACAGGTGTCGGGTACCGATCCCCACGGCGACGTGGTGGTACGGGGCGTCGGGCAGCATGCCTTCGGGGCTGGAGAGCGTGACGGTCATCGGTTCCTCCTGGTAGGTGCAAGTATCGTTTGTATACTTGGTGCCGTTCGGTTACTTCAACGAAACCAGGTCTCATGCCCGATACCCCTGCACCCACACCGCCCTCGTCGAGGGCCGACCACGAACTGAGGATCGACGCCGCGTCCCGCGAGTTGCTGGGGCAGGTTCTCGACAAGTGGTCCCTGAGCGTGCTCAACGAACTGTGCGAGGCGCCATCTCGGTTCAACGACCTACGCCGCGCCATTCCGGCGGTGTCGCAGAAGTCGCTCACCAGCACGCTGCGCCGCCTCGAACGCAACGGCATCGTCGAACGCCGGATGCTCAGCACCCGGCCGGTCTCGGTCGAGTACCGGATCACGCCGTTGGGCAAGACCGTTCGCGAACCGATCGACGGACTCCTGTCATGGGCGGCAACACATCTGCCGGCGATCGACGCCGCCCGACAACGGTTCGACGACGAGGTCCTCGGCCCGGGCGACGAGCCCTGATCACACCCCCGCCTCCCGACCGGCGACAGCACAGGAATACGCTGTCACCTGCACCTTTGGTCTCGATAGCACCGAGGAGTACAGTCGAGCGCATGCAGCGTGCACTCCTTCTCGGTTGCCGCGGCGGGGTCTGACACGACCGGCCCTCCGTCGCGGGGCCCAATCACGCGCCGGTCACTTTCCTTCCAGACACGGAGAATGACCACCCATGGCACCAGCAGACACCTTCACTTCCGGCGCCAGCCGAATCGTCGAGCCGAACGGCCCGATTCCCGCCGACCAGCCCGTATGGAATCCGCAGCGCAATTCCGCTATGCCGGTTCACCGCTACCGTCAGTTCGCCGACGAGGTCGAGACGATCTCGCTGCCCGACCGCACCTGGCCCGACAAGGTCATCACCAAGGCCCCGCTGTGGTGCGCCGTCGACCTGCGTGACGGCAACCAGGCATTGATCGACCCGATGAGCCCGGCACGCAAGCGTCGCATGTTCGACCTGCTGGTCCGCATGGGCTACAAGGAGATCGAGGTCGGCTTCCCCTCGGCGAGCCAGACCGACTACGACTTCGTCCGCGAGATCATCGAGGACAACGCGATCCCCGCCGACGTCACCATCCAGGTGCTGACGCAGTGCCGTGAGGAACTGATCGAGCGCACCTTCGACGCCTGCCGGGGTGCCGCGAACGTCATCGTGCACTTCTACAACTCCACCTCGGTGCTGCAGCGCCGCGTGGTCTTCCGTGCCGACAAGCCGGCCATCATCAAGATCGCCACCGACGCCGCCCACAAGGTGCTCGAGGTGGAGAAGAACTACCCCGACACCAACTGGCGCTACGAGTATTCACCGGAGTCCTACACGGGCACCGAGCTGAGCTTCGCGAAGGAGGTCGTCGACGCGGTCACCGAGATCATCGCGCCCACCCCCGAGAAGCCGATGATCGTCAACCTGCCGGCGACCGTCGAGATGGCCACGCCGAACGTCTACGCCGACTCGATCGAGTGGATGCACCGCAACCTGGCCCGTCGCGACTCGATCATCCTGAGCCTGCACCCCCACAACGACCGTGGAACCGGTGTCGCCGCAGCCGAACTGGGCTACCAGGCCGGCGCCGACCGCATCGAGGGCTGCCTGTTCGGCAACGGTGAGCGCACCGGCAATGTCTGCCTGGTGACCCTGGGCATGAACATGTTCAGCCGCGGCGTCGACCCGCAGATCAGCTTCTCCGACATCGACGAGATCCGTCGCACCGTCGAGTACTGCAACCAGCTGAACGTCCCCGAGCGCCACCCGTACGGCGGCGACCTGGTCTTCACCGCCTTCTCCGGCAGCCACCAGGACGCCATCAACAAGGGCCTGGACCAGATGAAGTACGACGCCGACGACGCCGACTCCGATGTCGACGACATCGTCTGGGCCGTACCGTATCTGCCGATCGACCCGAAGGACGTCGGCCGCAGCTACGAGGCCGTCATCCGCGTGAACAGCCAGTCCGGCAAGGGCGGCGTCGCCTACATCATGAAGGCCGACCACGGCCTGGTGCTGCCGCGTCGCCTGCAGATCGAGTTCAGCCGCGAGATCCAGAAGATCACCGACGGCGAGGGCGGCGAGGTCAATCCCAAGGAGATGTACGACGTCTTCGCGGAGAACTACCTGCAGCCGATCTGGCCGCTGGAGCGCATGCGCCAGAAGGTCGACGCGGCCGAGGTCGACGGCGGGGAGGACCACATCACCGCCGTGGTGAAGATCGAGGGCAACGAGCGCGAGATCACCGGCTCGGGCAACGGCCCGCTGGCCGCCTTCGTCGACGCCCTGAGCACCGTCGGCTACGACGTCCGCGTCCTGGACTACACCGAGCACGCACTGACCGCCGGCGGCGACGCCAGCGCGGCGGCGTATGTCGAGACCGAGGTCAACGGCGAAACCGTGTGGGGTGTCGGCGTGGCGTCGTCGATCACCACCGCGAGCCTGCGTGCCGTGGTCTCCGCGGTCAACCGCGCCTACCGCGTCACCTCGACCCCGCCCGCCGAGGCCGAGGCCGCCCCGCGCACCTGGGCCCCGTAGAGGCTCTCGGGTAACCGACAATCGAATACATCTCCGGCTGATGGGCCGGGACCACGTCGACGGGTGATCCTCGTCCGGGTCCCGGCCCATTGCGCATCTTCGTGCCAGTCCCCCGCGAAACACGGCACAACGCCGACATACCTCCCGGCGGGTTCTTGGATACGGTTGCCGCATGGGAGCCACGACAACCCGGGAGTTGTATCTGGAGACCGGCCTGGCCGTCCTCGCCGATTCCGGTTACAGCGCGTTGAAGCTGTCCGAGGTGTGCAACCGGCTCGGGGTGACCAGCGGCTCGTTCTATCACTTCTTCAAGAACTGGTCGGACTACACCACTCAGCTGATCGACCACTGGTTGGACTCGCGCACCCAGGTGGAAGTCGCTGCCGTGCAGTCCGAACCCGACCCGCTGCGCCGGATGGTCGAGCTCATCGAGTTCGCGGTGGCCCTCCCCCACAGCGCCGAAGCCGCGATCCGCACGTGGGCCGCGATGGACCCGGACGTCGGCAAGGTCCAGCAGGCCGCCGACCGTTCCCGATACGACGTGGTCTTCGACATCGCCATGGAGCTCCTCGACGACCGGGTCGCCGCCCATCGGTATTCGAGCTGGGCCAATTTCATCCTCACCGGATATGAGCAGACCACTCTTCCCGAGGACCGCGAAGCCCTGCGCTGGGCGGCCGAACAGTTCATCACGTCCCTGGCGGATGCGGCCCGGAACCGGGGTGAGCGGCAGGTCGTGACGACGGACGGACGACCCCAGACCCCGGTGGACGCCCACGACTGATCTGGCGTACCGGCATCCCGCACCCTCGGGCGGGAACAATCCGGACCGTGGTTTCATTTACCGATCATGAAGAAGATCGGTTTCCTGTCGTTCGGTCACTGGTCGGAGTCGCCCGGATCGCAGGTCCGCACGGCCGCCGACACATTGCTGCAGTCGATCGAACTCGCCGTGGCGGCCGAGGAACTGGGCGCCGACGGCGCGTACTTCCGGGTGCATCACTTCGCGCGGCAGCTGGCGTCTCCGTTCCCGCTGCTGTCGGCGATCGGCGCCAAGACCAGCCGCATCGAGATCGGCACCGGTGTCATCGACATGCGCTACGAGAACCCGCTGTACATGGCCGAGGACGCCGGCGCAGCCGACCTCATCGCCGGCGGGCGTCTGCAGCTCGGTATCAGCCGTGGATCCCCCGAGCAGGTCATCGAGGGCTACAAGTACTTCGGCTATGTCCCGCCGGAGGGTTCCACCGACGCCGACATGGCCCGCCAGCACACCGAGGTGTTCCTCCGCGTCATCGAGGGTGGCGGCTTCGCCCGCCCCAACCCGCGACCCATGTTCCCGAACCCGCCGGGCCTGTTGCCCATCGAGCCGCAGTCGCCCGGTCTCCGCGACCGCATCTGGTGGGGTGCCGGTACCCGCGCGACCGCGGAATGGACTGCGCAGCAGGGCATGAACCTGATGTCGTCGACGCTGCTGACCGAGGACACCGGCGTCCCGTTCCACCAGCTCCAGGCCGAGCAGATCCACCGCTTTCGCAAGGCCTGGGCCGACGCCGGTCACCCACATGAGCCACGGGTCTCGGTGAGCCGCAGCATCTTCGCACTCGTCGACGACCGCGATCGGGCCTACTTCGGCCGCGGTGGCGACGAGTCCGATCAGGTCGGCGTCATCGACAACAGCGTCGCCCGGTTCGGCCGCAGCTACGCCGACGAGCCGGACAAGCTCATCGAGCAGCTGCGCGAGGACGAGGCGATCGCCGCGGCCGACACCCTGCTGCTGACCGTGCCCAACCAGCTCGGGGTCGAGTACAACGCACACGTCATCGAGTCGATCCTCACCCACGTGGCGCCCGCACTCGGTTGGCGCTGAGTTCGGCCATCGGCGAATTCGCCACGCGAACGACCGCACTCCCATAACGTCACGAGCGATCCCGTCCCCATCCCGAGGAGTACTCACCCATGTCCGAAGTGATCGTCGTCGCCACCATCTCGCCGAAGCCCGGCGAGGAGCAGGCCGTCCGCGACGCGGTGCTGGCCGCCATCCCCGAGGTGCACGGCGAGCCCGGGTGCGGCAAGTACGCACTGCACGAGGCCACCGGCGACTCGACCGACCTGGTCATGATCGAGCGCTGGGAGTCTTTCGAGGCGCTGGCCACCCACGGCGGCGCACCGGCGCTGACCGAGCTCGGCAAGAAGATCGGGCCGCTGCTGGCCGGCCCTCTCGACGTGAAGACGTTCTCCCCCGTTCCCGCAGGTGACGCCGACAAGGGCGCGGTCTGACCTGGTGAACCGTCGACGCCCCCGCTCCGTATTCGACGGGGCGGGGGCGTCGTCTCTAGTCAATTCCCGCCGCGCCTGTTGATTCGCCGGACGGGCGCGTGCTACACCTGTATAACGATCGTTAGATAAAGTGATGGGCGCCATGCTGGGTCCGCACCGGTTCGCGACACCCCACGGGGAGGAAACCTCTATGCCCGATGCCACGATCACCGAACGTGTCTGACTCAGCGAAAGCCGCTGCCGGAAAACGGTTCACGGTCGACACCGAAGGATTGGACTGGCGACGGCGCGAGCCGGTACCGCTGCCGACGACCCTCGTCGCAGCGAAGCGCGCGTTCTACGAGCGCGGGTTCCACGGAACCTCGATCCGCGACATCGCGTCGCGCGCCGGGGTGTCCCTGCCGACCCTCTACTACCACCACGACAACAAGCTCGGCATCCTCGTGGAGTTGCTCGAAGCGGCGATGACGTCGGTCCTCGCCTGGGTCGGAGCGGCGATCGAGGAAGGGCGCACGCCGAGCGAGAAGCTGTCGAACGCGATCGAGTCCATCGTTCTGCACATGACCAGCGATCTCGAGCTGGCAAGTGTCGCAAGCGAGTTCCGCCATCTCGACCCGGAGGACCCGCGCCGCGAGCCCTACATCGCGATGCGGACCGAGACCGAGAACATGCTCGCCGATGTCATCCAGGCAGGCCTGGACTCGGGCGAGTTCCGATTCGACCAGGACGTCAAGGACGTCCTGCGCTATCTGTTCGGCGCCTGCCAGGCGGTCACCACCTGGTACCGCCCGTCCGGTGCTCGCACACCCGCCGAGGTCGCGGCGTCCTACGCCTCGATCGCACTGCGGGTCGTGGGTGCACAGGACACGAACAACAACGACTGACACAACGAGTTACGGTCCACGAAAGGGAGAAAATCCATGAAGCGCAAGATCTTCGAAGACGAGCACGAGGCCCTGCGGGAAACCGCGCGCAACTTCCTGATCCGCGAGTGCGGTCCGTACAACGAGGAATGGACCAAGGCCGGTCAGGTCGACCGTGAGATCTTCAAGAAGGCCGGCGACGCGGGCCTGCTGGGCTTCAACATCCCGGAGGAGTACGGCGGCGGCGGCGCCATGGACGACTTCCGCTTCAACGCGGTCGTCGTCGAGGAGTTCGCCAAGTTCGACGGCGCAGCTCCCGGCCTGAGCCTCCAGAACGACGTCGTCGCACCGTACTTCGTCCACCTGGCCAACGACGAGCAGAAGAAGCGCTGGATGCCGGGCATCGCCACCGGTGAGACGATCCTCGCCGTCGCGATGACCGAGCCGGGTGCCGGATCGGACCTCGCCGGCATCAAGACCTCGGCGAAGCTGGAGGGCGATCACTACGTCCTCAACGGCAACAAGACCTTCATCTCGTCGGGCATCAACTCCGACCTCGTCGTGGTCGTGTGCCGCACCAACCCGGACCCCGCGGCCGGCCACAAGGCGTTCTCGCTGCTGGTCGTCGAGCGTGGCATGGAGGGTTTCGAGCGCGGTCGCAAGCTCGACAAGATGGGCCTCAAGGCGCAGGACACCGCCGAGCTGCACTTCAACAACGTGCGCGTCCCGGTCGAGAATCTGCTCGGCCAGGAGGGCATGGGCTTCTACCACCTCATGCAGAACCTGCCGTCCGAGCGTCTGTCGATCGGCATCGGCGCGATCGCCGGTGCACGCGCGATCTTCGAGGAGACCCTGCAGTACACCAAGGACCGCAAGGCATTCGGTCGTCCCATCGGCACCTTCCAGGCGAACCGCTTCACGCTCGCCGAGATGGCCACCGAGCTCGACATCGCCGAGGTCTACATCGACCGCTGCCTCCAGGGTGTGCTCGACGGTGAACTCGACGCCATCGACGCCTCCAAGAACAAGTGGTGGTGCACCGAGCTCGCCAAGCGCGTCATCGACAGCTGCCTGCAGCTGCACGGCGGCTACGGCTACATGAACGAGTACCGCGTGGCCCGCGCCTACACCGATGCCCGCATCCAGACGATCTTCGGTGGCACCACCGAGATCATGAAGGACATCGTCGGCAAGAGCCTGGGCGTCTGATCCCGAAATCGAACCACAAGGCCGGTGGGTCACGCGAAATGCGTGGCCCACCGGCCTTTTTCGTTCACTGACCGTGATCGGCGCCCACGGCCGTCAGGTGTTCGACGACCTGCTGGACCGCCGATCGGGACCGTGGCCGCGCCAACGCCTCGTACACCCGAGCCGCCCGGACCCCTTTGAGTTCCAGACGTTTCACCTCCGGATGACGGACGGCGAACCGCGGCATCAGTGCGATCCCGTGACCGCCGGCGACGAGCGCCTCGATGGTGGTGAAGTCCAGCATGCGTTGGGTGACCCGGGGCGCGACCCCGGTCACCGCCGAGATCGACTGCAGCACATCGTCGACCGGGAATCCTCCCTCGACGCTGATCCAATCATGTTCGGCGAGTTCGGAGACCGCCACCTCGTCCGTCTCGGCGAGCGGACTGTCGACGGGGACGATCACGTCGACCGGTTCGCGCATCAGCTCGGCGACCCACACGCGCGACTGGTTGACCGCGGGTGTCCGCTCGTCCCGGTGGGTGACGACGACGTCGAAATCCGCGAGAGCAGGGGCGGCGTCGGAGTATCCGACGTCGAGATGGAAGGCGTGCACTTCGATCCCGGATTCGGCGGCCCGATCGAGCACGGTCGGCAGCAACAGCGTCGACCCCGACGGGAACATCGCGAGCCGCACCCGCGCCCGGCCCGACCGATACGACGCCATCTCCTCCTGCGCTCGTTCGACCGCGGCGATCACCTCGTCGGCGCGCAGGACCAGCGCGCGACCCGCCTCGGTCAGCCTGATGCGCCGGCCCTCGGGTTCGAACAGCGGCACACCGGCCTCGTCGGCCAGGACCTTCAGCTGCTGCGACACCGCCGACGGTGTCATGTGCATCGCGTCGGCGACCGCGCCGATCGACTCACGGTCGGCGAACTCACGCAACAACCGCAGCCGACGGACCTCCATGCGCCAAAGGTACCGACAAACCGGGCCCTACAAGGAATGTCTCCACCCCCGTATCCGTTGTGCGGATCATGGCAACACAAGACGTGACCCTGGAAACCTTCCAACCCACCATCGAGGCCGACGGCATCGTGCTGCTCGACTTCTGGGCGAGCTGGTGCGGCCCGTGCCGCATGTTCGGCCCCGTCTTCGAGAAGGCCTCCGAGACCCACTCCGACATCTTCTTCGGCAAGATCGACACCGAGGCGGAGCAGCAGCTCGCCGGGAGCCTTGGCATCCAGTCGATTCCGACGCTGATGGCCTTCCGTGACGGCATTCTCGTGTTCAACCAGCCGGGTGCGCTCCCCGCCGCACAGCTCGAGGAGCTCATCGGCGCGGTCGAGGCACTCGACATGGACGACGTCCGGGCGAAGGTCGCCGCCGCACAGCAGTGAACCGCTGATGCGCGCACAGGAAGGATTGTTCAGTAGATCTGAACAATCCTTCCGTTTAAATTCGATTGTTCTTCATCACGGCGACTCGGACGATGGTGACCATGTCGATTCGTGACCGGTTGCTCGCCCTCTGTGTCGTGTTCTTGTGGGGACTGAACTTCGTGGCGATCCACTACGGTCTCGAACACTTCCCACCGTTCTTCCTGGCTGCGTTGCGTTTCGCCGTGATGGCGATCCCGGTCATCCTGTTCGTGCGTTTTCCGAAGGTCCGACTCAAGTGGTTCTTCGTCTACGTGGCGGGGTTCGGGTCTGTGCAGTTCATGTTCCTGTTCCTCGCGATGAGCCTGGGGATGCCGGCCGGACTCGCATCGCTCGTCTTGCAGACGTCGGCGCCCTTCACGGTGATCCTCGGCGTGCTGTTCCTGCGTGAGCGGATGACGGTCGCCCAGGTGGTGGGCCTGCTCGTCGCCGTCGGCGGCATGGGCCTGATCGCCTTCGACCGGGCCACCGGCAGCGACATCGGTGTGGCCGCACTCCTCCCGATCGGACTCACCATCCTCGGTGGCCTCAGCTGGGCGATCGGCAACATCGGCGGCCGGCTGGCGCAGCCCGACGACTCGTTCCGCATGACGATGTGGATGGCCGTCGTCGCGACTCCGCCGCTCTATCTCGCGAGTCTGATCATCGAGGGACCGTCTGCGGGCTTCGACGCACTGATGACGATCGGCACGGACACCGGGCTGCGTGCGCTCGGCGGACTCGTCTACCTGGCCGCGCTGGGGACGCTCGTCGGCGCGGGCCTGTGGACCGTGCTCCTCAGCCGCAACGACGCGAGCCGGGTGTCGCCGATGTCGCTGCTGGTGCCCGTCGTGGGCATCAGCGCGTCGTTCGTCTTCCTCGGCGAGGTCCCGACGGTCGGCGAGATCGTCGGTGCGGTGATCGTCGTCAGCGGCTGCGCCGTCGGCGTGATGGCCCGGCCGCAGTCACGCAGACGCCGGCGGCTTGCGGCGGAGGCTGCAGCAACAAGCACAGCAACCACCGGTACAGCCACCCCAGGCCCCACCACGAACACGGCGTCGGCAGCCGACGACGACCTGACGTGCGCCGCAACAGCTGCCCGCGAGCGCTAGCCGGCGATCTCCTCCTGGCCCGCCGACGACGCCTCGTCGAGGGCTCTCCGGACCTCCGCACACATCCGGTCGACCGCCGCGCGGGCTCCGGAGCTGATGAGGGTCATGTTGATGAACCCGTGGATCATCGACCCCTCCCGACGCAGCGTGACCGGAACCCCCGCCTCTTCGAGCCGCTTGGCGTAGGCAAGGCCTTCGTCACGCAACGGGTCGAAGCCGGCGACGACGACGTGCGCCGGCGGCAGTCCGCTGAGATCGTCGGCGAGCAGCGGCGAACAGCGCGGGTCCTTGCGCTGCCCGACGTCGGGCACGTAACGATCGTTGAACCACTCGATGCCGTCCGCGGTCAGGAAGAAGCCGGTCGCGAACTCACGCCGTGACGCCGTGTCCGCGGTGGCGTCGGTGACCGGGTAGATCAGCAGCTGGAAGACCGGCGTGATCGGCTCGTCGCGGACGAGTCGTGCGACCACGGTCGCCAGGTTGCCGCCCGCGCTGTCACCGGCGACGACGATCCGCTCGGGGTCGAGACCCCACCGCGGTGCCACGTCGACGGCGAAGTGCCACGCCGCGACGGCGTCGTCGACTCCGGCCGGGAACGGGTGCTCGGGTGCGAGCCGGTACTCGACCGACAGGACGTCCAGTCCGGTGCCGTGGGCGAGCCGGCGCACGAAGGTGTCGTGGCTGATGCGGCTGCCCGTGACGAAGCCACCGCCGTGGTAGTAGACGATCAGCCCGTCCGACCGGGTCGACGAGCGATACCGCGTGGCCGGGATCGGGCCGTCCGGGCTGTCGATGACCAGGTCCTCCTCGACCGCCATGGGCGGCAGGTTCTCCGCCATCGACGCGCCGCTCTCGTCGGTCGCGAAGCGTGACCGGGCAACCTCGCCCGCGAACGGGTTGAGGCCGGGGACGTGCTGGTTGGCCCAGCCGATCGCGGCGAGTTCGGGCGCCACGCGTTCACCGTCGGAGTTCACCGGCGCCCGCCGACCGAGGACCGACATCGCGGCGTCGGGAATCTTTCCCGCGGCGATCAGCACGCCGCGCTGGATTCGTGCGGGCAGGGACAGGCTCAGATGGGTGTCACGGCTCACAGTCGCCGAGCCTACTTGCTGGTCGGCGGTCGGCACGAGCAACCCGCAGATCGACGCTGTGGAACACTCGTGGCCATGCCCGACCGCCCATCGTCCGCCGGATCCGCATCTCGCACGAGCACCCGTGTGCCCGCCCGCACCTCGGTCGCGTTGGCCGCGGCTGCTGCGGCTCGCTGGGCCTCGCGCACCGCGGGACGCGGCAAGGGTTCGATGATCGGCGGACTCGTCGCCGCCAAGATCGATCCCGACATCATGCGCCGGCTCGCCGCCGGCAAACGCTCCGCGATCATCACCGGCACCAACGGCAAGTCGACGACCACCCGGATGACCGCCGCGGCGATGGCCGAACTCGGCGAGGTCGCCACGCAGGCCGACGGCGCCAACATGGACGCCGGCATCATCGCGACCCTCACCCTCAGCCGCAATGCGCCGCTGTGCGCGCTCGAGGTCGACGAACTCCACGTGCCGCATGTCAGCGATGCGGTCGATCCCGAGGTGTTGGTCCTGCTGAACCTGTCGCGCGATCAGCTCGACCGGGTCGGCGAGATCAACATGATCGAGCGCAGGCTCCGCGAGGGCATCGCCCGTCACCCGTCGACCACCGTGATCGCGAACTGCGACGACGTGCTGGTCACCTCGGCCGCCTTCGACGCTCCCGACGTGGTGTGGGTGGCCGCGGGCGCGAGCTGGGTCGGCGACTCGGTGAGCTGTCCCCGCACCGGCGAGCCGATCGTGCGGTCCGCGGACGGCTGGCAGTCGACCGGCGACGAGAACTTCCGTCGGCCCACCCCCGACTGGTGGTTCGACGACGAGAACATCTACGGCCCGAACGGCTTCTCCGCCCCGCTGACCCTGGCCGTCCCCGGCCGGGCCAACCGCGGCAACGCGGCGCAGGCGGTGGCCGCCGCGGTCGCGATGGGCGCCGACCCGGGCAAGGCCGTCGCCGCGGTCGGGACGGTCGGCGAGGTCGCCGGCCGCTACGGCGTCCACCAGATCGGCAACCACTCCGTCCGTACGCTTCTCGCGAAGAACCCGGCCGGTTGGCAGGAGGCCCTGTCGATGATCGACCAGGACGCCGACGGACTGGTCATCGCGGTCAACGGACAGGTCCCCGACGGCGAGGACCTCTCCTGGCTGTGGGACGTGCGATTCGAGGCCTTCGAGACCATGCAGGTGGTCGCCGCCGGTGAGCGGGCGGCCGACCTGTCGGTGCGCCTGCTCTACGCGGGTGCCGAGCACACCACGGTCCCCGACCCGATGGCGGCGATCGCCTCGTGTCCGCCGGGACGCGTCGAGGTGCTCGCCAACTACACCGCGTTCCGCGATCTGGGGATCGCCATGGAACGCGCGGCACGTGCACGGAAGGCCGAACAGTGAGCGAGTCGACACTGCGGATCGGGCTGGTCCTGCCCGACGTCATGGGTACTTACGGCGACGGCGGCAACGCCCTCGTCCTCAAGCGTCGCGCCCTCATGCGCGGCATCGACGCCGAGGTCGTGCACATCACGCTCGACGACCCGGTACCGGATTCCCTCGACGTCTACACCCTCGGCGGCGCCGAGGACTACGCCCAGCGTCTGGCCACCCGCCACCTGACCCGCTACCCCGGTCTTCAGCAGGCCGCCGCGGCGGGACGCCCGGTTCTCGCGATCTGCGCGGCCATCCAGGTGCTCGGCCACTGGTACGAGACCTCCGCCGGTGAGCGGGTCGACGGCATCTCGCTGTTCGACCTGACCACCGCACCGCAGGAGACGCGCAGCATCGGCGAGCTGGTCACCGAACCGACCCTCGCCGCACTCACCCAGCCGCTCACCGGTTTCGAGAACCACCGCGGCGGAACCACATTGGGCTCCGATGCCAAGCCGCTCGGGCGGGTGAAGCACGGCATCGGCAACGGCGTCGGCGACGGCACCGAGGGCGTCGTGCAGGGCAGCGTGATCGGCACCTACATGCACGGTCCGGCGCTGGCCCGGAACCCCGAACTCGCCGACCACCTCCTCGCCACCGCGATGGGCGTCGAATCGCTTGCGCCGCTCGACCTCCCGGAGGTCAATCGGTTGCGTAAAGAACGCCTCGCCGCCGGGCGTCGGCGCTGACACCACCTGACCTCGACACGGTCCTCGGGTAGCCCCTCGAACTTACTCGGCCGGCAAAGGAATCCGCTGGTTGAGCAGGCGACGAGCGCAGC
>NZ_JSYC01000075.1:0-39239 GCF_054823965.1 Gordonia sp. GN26
CGAAGACTTCTTCCCCAACCTGCGGCGCATCCGCTACGAACAGCCACCCCAGGCGCCACCCACTCCACGGGTGATCTCGGGAGACGAACTTCCGCCCACACCCAACCGGCTCGCACGGAAGCACGCGCGCCGGCGGGCCGAACGTGCCCGCAACAAGGCTCAGCGCCTCGCCGACCAGGCCGACCCGCCACCCTTCTGACCGGCATCACAGATCCTCGCGCGCCACCAACTCCACGGTGACGAGCATGGCGATCGAACTGACGGCGAGCAGTGCGATGAGCACGAACAACTGCATGGCCGCGGCCGCCCACACCGACGCGCCACCGAGGACCATGCCCACGAAAGCGCCGGGAATGGTGACCAGCCCGACCGCCCGGGTCTGATCGATGCCCGGGATGAGGGCGCTCGCCGACGCCGCGGCGCAGATCTCGAGGCGGGCATCGCGGGGGAGCAGGCCCAACGACAACGCCGCCTCGACCTCGCCGTGACGCGTCGCCAGTTCGTCGACTGCGCGTCGACCCGCGAGTGACGTCGTGACCATGGCTCCGCCGAGCAGAATCCCGGCCGTCGGGATGATCGCGATGCCTTTTGCAGGCAGGACGCCCACCAGGGCCAGGACGATGACTATCGCGATGGTCGGTGCCGCCACGGGCACCAGGCATCGTGCGATGACGACGAGACCGGCGTTCTCGCGGCGCACCCGCCGCGCCGACGTCCACGCAGCCGCCACCGCCATGACCACCACGAACAGGGCCGACGCCCACAGATACGGAACGACCGCCGCCAGCACGCCCGCGAGGGCGGCGAGCTGGACGACGGCGCGCAGGGTCGCCACCAAAGTGTCGGTCGCCAAACCGCTTCGACCGTTCACCAGCACCGCGACGACGGCGAGCACGACGATCGCGATCGCCAGGACCGGGCCGATCCGGACGACGGCGTCGCCGATTCCGTTCACACCGGCAAGTTCACCAGATCTGCTGCAGGGCTGCGAGCATGTCGTCGCGGATCTCGCTGCGGCAGATCACGAAATCGGGCATGTAGGGGTGGCGGTTGTTGTAGACGATCTCCGAACCGTCCAGACGGCTACAGTGCAGGCCGGCCGCGAGGGCGACGCCGACCGGCGCGGCGTTGTCCCACTCGTACTGGCCGCCGGCGTGGACGTAGGCGTCGGCGTCGCCGCGGACGACGGCCATCGCCTTGGCGCCGGCCGACCCGACCGGAACCATCTGCAGGCCGAGCCGGTTGGACACATAGCTCGTCTCGTACGAGCCGCCCCACCGCGAGGTCACCATGCGTCGGGTCAGCTCCCCGCCGGGCTTCTCGACGGTGTCGGCACGGAACAGTTCACCGGTCGCGGGCAGTGACACCGCGGCCTCGGTGACGACCCCGTTCTCCGTCAACGCCACGTGCACAGCCCAGTCCGCGCTGCCCGCAGCGAATTCCCTCGTGCCGTCGAGCGGATCGATGATCCACACGCGCTGGGCCGTCGCACGGTCGCCGACATCGGCCGCCTCTTCGGACAGAACGGCGTCGCGCGGACGGTGTTTGCGGAGGACGGTGGAGATCCAGGCCTGGGCGAGCGCATCGCCGACATCGCCGAGCATGCTGCCGGCCAACAGGTCGCCATGACGAATCCCGAGGAGGATCTCCCCGGCTCCCTGGGCGATCCGGGCGGCCAGCTCGGCGTCGGAAAGTCGGGAAGTCATCCCTTTACTAGAGCACACTGGTGGCATGCCCGAGCTTCCTGAGGTGGCCGCCATCGCCGACTATGTCGACGGCCGTGCGGCCGGACTCCCGATCCGGCGAGTCGACGTCGCGTCCTTGTCCGTGCTCAAGACGGCGGATCCGCCGTACACCGCGCTCACCGACCGGATCGTCGAATCGGTCGGTCGCGTCGGCAAGTACCTGGTCATCCGGACCATCCCCGGTTCGGAAGCAACCGCGTCCGAGCCGACGCTGGCGCTGGTCATCCACCTGTCGCGCGCCGGCTGGGTGCGGTGGAGCGAGGACCTCTCGCCCAAGCCGCTACGCCCGGGCGGTAAGTCGCCGATCGCGCTGCGGGTGCACTGCGGGCTGCCCGGCGAGGGATTCGACGTCACCGAGGCCGGCACCCAGAAGCGGCTGGCGGTGTGGCTCGTCCGCGACCTCGCCGAGATCGACCGCGTCGCCGGACTCGGCCCCGACGCCCTGGAACTGACCGAGGAACAGTTCGCCGAGATCCTCGCCGGCACCACCGGACGCGTGAAGAACGTGCTCACCGACCAGCACACCATCGCCGGGATCGGCAACGCCTACTCCGACGAGATCCTCCACACCGCACGGCTGTCTCCGTTCGCGTCGTCGAAGACCCTCAAACCCGGTCAGGTGAGCACCCTGTACGACGCGATGCGCGCCGTGCTCACCGACGCCACGAGCCGCCTCGAGGGTCAGGCCGTCGCCCGGCTGAAGTCGGAGAAACGCACCGGACTCCGCGTGCACGCACGCACCGGACTGCCGTGCCCGGTCTGCGGCGACACCGTCCGCGAGGTGTCCTTCGCCGACCGGTCCTTCCAGTACTGCCCGACCTGCCAGACCGGTGGCAAGGTCCTCGCCGACCGCCGGATGTCGCGGCTCCTGAAATGAGCGATGGAGGACGCGCACTACGCCTGACGTCGCGGTCCGCGCAGCCGGCGGCGATGCCGGTAGGTTCGGGTCCATGACCTCGACGACACGGCAGAAGATCCTCATCACCGGTGCGAGTTCGGGACTCGGCGAGGGCATGGCCCGCCGATTCGCCGCCCAGGGACGTTCGCTGGCGCTCGCCGCCCGGCGCCGCGACAACCTCGAGGCCCTGGCCGCCGAACTCCGTCCGTCGGCGAAACAGGTTGCGATCGCGCAGCTCGACGTGACCGACCTCGACGCGGTCCCCGTCGCCTTCCGTACGCTCGCTGACGAACTCGGCGGCCTCGACCGCGTCATCGTCAACGCCGGTCTCGGCAAGGGCGCACCGATCGGCACCGGCAAGGCGGCCGCCAACATCGAGACCGTGCAGACCAATCTCGTCGGCGCGCTCGCGCAGGCCGAGGCCGCCCTCGAGATCTTCCGCGAGCAGAACGCCGGCCACCTCGTGTTGGTCAGCTCCATTTCGGGTGTCCGCGGCATGCCCAAGGCCCAGGCGGCGTACTCGGCGTCGAAGGCCGGTCTCACCGCGCTCGGGCAGGGGTTGCAGGCCGAGTTCGCGAACTCGCCGATCTCGGTGTCGATCGTGGCGCCCGGTTACATCGAGACAGATATCAATCGGGGCGTGAAGACCTCGCTGATGGTCGACACCGACAAGGGCGTCGACGCGATGGTCGCCGCGATCGAGGCCGAGAAGACCTGGGCGCCGGTCCCCGCCTGGCCGTGGATGCCGATCGCCGCGGCGCTCAAGTACCTGCCGGGGTCGATCAGTCGACGGATGATCTGAGCCCCGGGGCCGTGCGGCGGGTTAGCGTGGCGGGATGTCCTCGCGTCTCGCCCGACGCACGGCGGCTGTGATCGCCGTCGCCGCGGGCACTTTCACGGTGGTCGGCTGTTCGTCCGACGCGCCGGTCGACCGCAGGCCGAGTACAACCGCGTCCGCTGTCGCGAAGGTCGTCACCGCGGGTCCCAGCCGGGACATCGACCCGGTTGCGCGTCGCTTCCCGTTGCTGGCCGACGGGAACGTCGACGGCTGGGCCGCCGGAACTCTCGATTCCGCACCGGGCGCCTCCGAGCGAGTGCCCGGCCCCACGACGTACTGGTTCGATGCCGTCGTCGACGTCGGACCCGGCCGTGCGACGGCCTGGGCCGACGAGTACCACGCGGAACCGGTGACCGCGCCCGACCCGGTGGCCGCCGAACTGCGCGACCTCGTCCCGGCAGGTGGCCTCCTCGGCGGCCGGCACCTCGATGACGCGTTCTCGACGGGCGAGTGGCGGGCGACCGTGTATCTGTCGCCGTCGACAGGCCGCGTGGTCGTGCTCGGTATCGACGACTGACCTGCGTAAGGTGACGGTCTGTGGCGAACAAGCAGGGACAGATCGTGGCGTCGGGCGCATTCCAGCTGTTCGGGAGTCGCCGACGTGAGCAGGTCAGCGAGTTGCTGGGCGACATCTTCGGCCGCACCGACATCGAGGCCCTGGCCTCCGACTGGCGCGGGGTCGTCTACTTCACCCTCGCCGAGGACGAATCCATCGACGCCGAAACGGTACTCGGATTCGACCCGTCCAGCGGATCGTCGGGTGAGCTGGCGACCCTCGACGACGTCCTGGCAGCCGTCCGGACAGGCGAGGTCGCCGAAGCCGTCGACGTGGCCAGTTTCGATGCCTGGCGCACCGCCACAGGAACCCGCGCGCTCGACATGGGCGCCTGCGTACCGCCGGCGCTCTACGAGTTCCTCGGCGGCGATCCGGCCGAAAGATCGGTCGAGTCGGAGGATCTCGTGATTTTCGTGGCCACCGCCGCCGCCATCATGGGACGACTCGAGAAGCTCGGCGTCGAACCGGGCGACGAGATCCCCGACGAGGTGTTCGACGAGGACTACTGGAAGTAGTTCCTCCCGTCCCCTCTCGCTGGTTGAGTAGGCGAGGAGCCTGCGACGAGCCGTATCGAGATCAGACCGCGCGACCCCGGTGCCTGCGGTACCAGGCGACCAGTTCGTCGGTCGACGAGTCGGCGTCGGCGGCGGGCGCGTCGGACTGGGTGATGGTGCCCAGCAGCGCCTTCGCCTGGGTCTTGCCGAGTTCGACGCCCCACTGGTCGAACGGGTTGATCCCCCAGATGGTGCCCTCGACGAAGACCTGATGTTCGTACAGTGCCACCAGCTGTCCGATCACCGAAGGCGTGAGCCGGGGAGCGAGGATCGAGGTGCTGGGTCGGTTGCCCGGCATCACCTTGTGCGCCACCACATGTGCGGGCACTCCCTCGTCGGCGATCTCGTCGGCGGTCTTGCCGAAGGCGAGCACCTTGGTCTGCGCGAAGTAGTTGCTCATCAGCAGGTCGTGCATCGACCCTGACCCGTCGGGCCCGGCGGGCAGGTCGTCGGTGGGCTCGGCGAAACCGATGAAGTCGGCCGGCACGATTCGTGTGCCCTGGTGCAGGAGCTGGTAGAACGCGTGCTGTCCGTTGGTTCCCGGTTCGCCCCAGAAGATCTCGCCGGTGTCGGTGGTGACGTGGTGTCCGCTCGCGGTCACCGACTTGCCGTTGGACTCCATCGTGAGCTGTTGCAGGTAGGCGGCGAAGCGCGCCATGTCGTTGCTGTAGGGGAGGACCGCCCGGGTTCCGATGTCCCAGAAGTTGTTGTACCAGAGCCCGATCAGGCCCAGGATGACCGGCGCGTTCTGCTCGAGCGGCTGGGTGCGGAAATGTTCGTCGACGAGATGGAAGCCCTCCAGGAACTCCGCGAAGCGCTCCTTGCCGATCGCGGCCATCACCGACAGGCCGATCGCCGAGTCCACCGAGTAGCGGCCGCCGACCCAGTCCCAGAAACCGAACATGTGGTTGGTGTCGATGCCGAACTTCGCCACCTCGTCGGCGTTGGTGCTCACCGCGACGAAATGCTTTGCCACCGCCTCGGTCCCGGCGTCGAGGGCCTCGAGCAGCCAGCTCCGGGCGGCGGCCGCGTTGGTCAACGTCTCGAGCGTGGTGAAGGTCTTCGACGCGATGATGAACAGGGTGGTCTCGGGGTCGAGACCGTCGAGGGTGCCGACCATGTCCGCCGGATCGACGTTCGAGACGAAGTGGCAGCGGATGCCGGCGTCGACGTAGTGGCGAAGGGCCTGGTACACCATCACCGGCCCCAGATCTGATCCGCCGATGCCGATGTTCACCACGTCGGTGATGCGTTTCCCGGTGTGGCCCTTCCACTCTCCGCTGCGGAGACGATCGGTGAACTCGCCCATCCGGGTGAGGACCTCGTGCACGTCGGCGACCACGTCCTGCCCGTCGACGGTGAGCGTCGCGTCGGCGGGAAGACGAAGAGCGGTGTGCAGGACGGCACGGTCCTCGGAGGTGTTGATGTGCGCCCCGGCGAACATGTCGTCGCGGCTCTCTTCCAGGCCGACCTCGCGCGCCAGGCTCATGAGCAGTTCGAGCGTCTCCCGTGTCACCCGGTGCTTGGAGTAGTCGATGTGCAGATCGCCGACGTCGACGGTCAGTTCGCGGCCGCGCTCGGGATCGATCGCGAACACCTCGCGCAGATGCATTGCGTACACATGCGGCTGGTGAGCGGCGAGAGCCTGCCAGGACTGCGTTGCGGTGATGTCGCCGTGGTCGGTGCCGGTGAAGTCGCTGCCGGGTGCCTGCGTGCTCATGACACCCAACCCTATGTCGTCGGCGTCTCCACCGCGACGGTCGTCACACCTGCCGGCGCAAACTCACAGTGGCGTCAGCGACCGAGGGGGCCGCGACCGAGTCGGAGGAGGAGCATCGCGAGGGTGTGACCCTCCTTGCCGAGTTCGGCGAACCGGTCGATGACCTTGACCTCGCGGCTGTGCACGAGTCGCGGGCCGCCCGACGCCATGCGCGCGGCGCCGATCTTCTTCGAGATCGCCGAGCGTCGTTTGATCGCACCGAGGATGACGGCATCGAGCCGGTCGATCTCGAGGCGCAGCTCGTCGATGTCGTCCGGCAGGTCGTCCACATCCGAGGTCAGCTGGTACTTCTCGAGATCGATCGTGTTCTCGAAGGACGTCGGAGTCGACTGTCGGGGCTCGTCGGATCCGGAGCTCGGGCTGCGATCGGTCACGGCCTGATTTTGCCACGGCGCACCGATCCGACCTGCAGGTACCCGATCGGACCCACCTCCGGTCGATGTGCTCACACCCGCCACATGGACACTGGAGCGCATGCTCAACGCGCGCGTGATGTCGATGATCGCGGTGGCCCTGATCGCCGGACAGCTGATCATCCGGGGGTGGCTCGTCGCGACCGGCAACTTCTACTGGGACGATCTGGTGCTGATCGCACGGGCCTCGTCGAATCCGATCCTGTCCTGGGAATACCTGGGGCACAGCCACGACGGGCATTTCATGCCGGCGGCTTTCCTGCTGGCCGGGGTGGCCACCTGGCTGGCGCCGGTCAACTGGGCGTTGCCGGCGCTGACGCTGATCGTCCTGCAGGCGATCGCCTCCATCGCGGTGTGGCGGATGATCCGCGTGATCGCCCCCGCCGCCCGCGCCGGTGCGCTGGTGGCGCTCGCGTTCTATCTGTTCAGCCCGATGACGGTGCCCGCCTTCGCCTGGTGGGCATCGGGCCTCAACACGTTGCCGATGCAGGCAGCGCTGGCGTGGATCGTCGCCGACGCCGTGGGACTCGCGCGGGGAGACATCGACCCGGGACGACGCCGCGTGGTGTGGATCCGCTCGACGGTGATCTTCGTTGTCGCGCTGGCCTTCTTCGAGAAGTCGTTGTTCATCCTCCCGATCGCCTTCGTCGCCGCGGCGCTGGCGAGCGGCACGGGACGGACTGCGCTGACCTCGACCCTGCGCGCCGGCCGCGAGTTGTGGGCGTCGCTCGCGGCGGTGACCGCGCTCTGGGTCGTCGTGTACTTCGTCACCGCCGATCCGTTCGCGGGCAACCACTCGGTCGGCCAGACCGCACGCCTGGTGTGGCGGTCGGTGAACCACGCGATCGTGCCGTCGCTGGTCGGCGGCCCGTGGGAGTGGGACCGGTGGACGCCCGGTCCGCCAACCGGCTTCCCCGCGACCTGGATGATCGTCGCCGGCTGGCTGGTACTGGCCGCCGTCACGTGGTGGGCGGTCACCCGCCGACGTGGAGCGGTAGCGATCGTCGCGTTCGCCGCGCTGTACGCGGTGGCCGCCCAGATCCCGGTGATGTGGAACCGCTCGAGCCCGGAGACCGCGGTCGCCCTCGCCCAGCACATGCGCTATCTCCCCGACACCGCGCTCGTGTTCGCGATCGCGATCGCGCTGCTGGTCGGGGCCCGGTCGACAACTGCGCCCGCACCCGAACGCCGCCACGCGGCCGAGGACCAGTCGCCCGCCGTGCTGCTCCTACCGGTCGTCGCCGCGCTCGCGATGGTGTCGGCGGTCGTCTCGCTCGTGTCGTTCTCCGCGTCGTGGCGTGACAATCCCACCGGCGACTACCTGAAGACAGCGGTCGCGACCCTGCACGACAACGCCGATACGACGCTGCTGGATCAGTCGGTCCCGCTGGAGATCCTGCAACCGGTGGTCTACCCGGACAACCAGATCAGCCGCATCTTCGGTCGTGTCGATCCGCGGCCGGAGTTCGGCACTTCCACCGACCGGCTCCTCGTCCTCGACACCGCGGGCAACGCGGTGCCCGGTGGGGTGACCCAGCGACGGCTCGTCGGCGCAGGACTCGGCAACTGCGCCCGGCCGGAGATCTCCGGGCCGGCGCGGCTGGCACTCGACGGACCGCTGTTCCCGTGGCCGTGGACCGTCGCACTGAGTTACTGCGCCACCCGCGACGGCGAGGTCGAGATGAAGCTCGACGGCGGAGACGCCGTGCGCGTACCGGTCCGGTCGGGCCTCGGCTCCATCTACGTCCGCCTCGACGGCGGCGGCGATGCGATCTCGGTGCGACCGGTGACCGCGGGACTACGACTCCACACGGGCGCCGGCCGGGTCGGCGAGGCGGTCGAGGCACGCTTCGCCGGCGGCTGACCTACTCGTAGAAGTAGGCGCTGACGTTGTCGGTCTGCCCCTCGGAGGCGATCAGTGCACGCAGTGCCGAGGCGGCCTCCGGCTCGTTGACGAAGTAGACGACCTTCACGTCGCCGGCGGCCTTGACCTGCTCGCCGATCTGCTTCTTCAGCACCTCGGTGCCCTCCCAGCTCGGGTCGAATCTGCCGCCGCTGATGTGCTCGGAGTAACCCGGACCGAAGGTGACGTGCAGGTTGCCGTCGGTGCCGATGCCGTCGAAGAGGTACTCGCCGCGCTTGACCGCGTAGTAGCTCGGGAGGCCGGTGATCCCGGCGCCGTAGCGGGCCTGGTCGGGGCTCTTGTTGCCGGTGCGCACGTACACGACCTCGGTGTTGGTCTGCTTCTCGTTGTCGTCGATCAGCTTGTTGAGGTCGGCCTCGGTGGTGTCGAGGAAGGCCAGGTAGGTGTAGGCCGAACGCGGGCCGATCGACGAGTTCGCCGGCAGGTTGGTCGCCGTGCACCGCGTGGTCGCGGTGCGGCCGAAGTCGACGCGCACGACGGGCTTGCACTCGCCGCCCAGCGCGCCCGCCGGACGACCGCCGACGGCGAAGTTCAGAGTCATGCCGTAGTTGAAGTGACCCCTGACGTCGTCGGCCCACGGGATGCCGGACACGGTGAAGTCGTAGGCGCACGCCGCGGTGGTGCACTCGCCGATGAGTCGCGGGGAGACGACCGGCTGCTTGGCCCACAGGCCCGGCGCCGGCGCCGACAACAGGTCGCCGACGAGGGCGCGCTGATTGGCGAACACCTTCTGGGCCTGGTCGGCCGGCTGCAGGCTCACCGAGGTGTCGATGTCGTAGGTCGCCGATCCCTGCTTGGACTGGCCCTTGACGTTGGTGACGTTCTTGGACTCGGGGTCGAAGGTGACCTCCCAGCTGCCGATCTTCACCTTGTCCTCACCGATGAACTCGATGGGCGGATCGCTCGTCGGCCAGCGGCGGGCGTCGGGCGTGCCCTTGTTCGGGGTCGGCAGTTCGACGCCGAGCTGCGGTTCGGAACCGGATTCGACGTTGCCGATGTCGCCGGCCAGGTTGTCCGGGCCGAGGATGGTGCCGAAGCGGGGGAGGCTGGTGAACCGCGTCGATGCCCACTTGTTGTCCAGCGGTGCCATGTCGAGGTTCAGCTTCTCGTCGGCGACGAGCAGCTCGTTCCACAGCGAGGTGGGCGCGCTGATGTACGGGTTGTTGCTGATCTGGCGGTACTCGCCCTGCTCGGAACCCAGCGACACCGTGCCCTCGGCGGTGTTCGACGTCGTCACGATGAGATCGCTGAACTCGACCGTGCCCTCGCCGCGCGCGTCGTCGTACTTGTAGGCGACCTTGCCGGTGTACTTGGCCGCGGGGCTCGTCGCCATCTTGAAGAGCACCTCGTCGAGGCTCTTCTGCGCGCGGAACGCGGCGGTCGGCTCGACCGTGCCCGCACTGCTGAACGGCACGAACGAGAGGATCAGGGCGACCACGAGAGCCAGCGCTCCGACACCGAGGACGATGGCGGCGGGGGCAATCGACGGTCTCTTCATGGTCGCCTCTTTCGGTCGTCGAGGCTTGCCAACCGCATCGACGGGCGCCCCGAGCCAGTGATACCGGGTCATCGTAGCCGCGGGACCCGGCCTCTCGGGTGCCAACGCACGGGGCGGTCGAGCGATCGGACGACGGGCATTCCGGCCCGAGGCGCGCGGGGCGGTGTCGGTGCGGGCGGGTAGCCTGGACTACCGATGAACAGCTCTTCTTCTGCCCCTCTCCTCGCCGGTCGCACGTCTTCCTCCTCCTCGGGGACGGCTGCCGCCGACGACCGCGTCGCCCGCCTGCTCGACGGCCTCAACCCGCCGCAGCGCGCCGCGGTGCTCCACGCGGGCTCGCCGCTGCTGATCGTCGCCGGTGCGGGTTCGGGCAAGACATCGGTCCTGACCCGCCGGATCGCCTACCTGCTGGCGGCGCGCGACGTCACGCCCGGGCAGATCCTGGCCATCACCTTCACCAACAAGGCCGCCGCCGAGATGCGCGAGCGCGTCATCGACCTGGTCGGGCCGCGGGCCGCCTACATGTGGGTCTCGACGTTCCACTCGACGTGCGTCCGCATCCTGCGGGCGCAGTCGGGGCTGCTGGAGGGGATGAACTCCAACTTCTCCATCTACGACGCCGACGACTCGAAGCGGTTGCTGGGCATGATCATCCGCGACCTCGACCTGGACCCCAAGAAGTTCAGTCCGCGCGGTGTCTCGGTGGCCATCTCGAACTTCAAGAACGAACTGGTCTCGCCCGACGAGGCCGCGGCCTCGGCGAACGAAGACGACTTCACCGCGGCGACCATCGCGAAGATCTTCAGCGAGTACCAGCGCCGACTGCGGGCGGCCAACGCCTTCGACTTCGACGACCTGATCGGCGAGACCGTCGCCCTGCTGCACCGTCACCCGCAGGTTGCCGAGTACTACCGGCGCCGGTTCCGGCACGTCCTCGTCGACGAGTACCAGGACACCAACCACGCCCAGTACGTCCTCATCCGCGAACTGGTGGGGGAGCAGACCACCGCGAGCGGCCTCGAACCCTCGGAACTCTGCGTCGTCGGTGACGCCGATCAGTCGATCTATGCCTTCCGCGGCGCCACCATCCGCAACATCGAAGAGTTCGAGCGCGACTTCACCAACGCCGAAACCGTTCTGCTCGAACAGAACTACCGCTCGACGCAGACCATCCTGTCCGCTGCCAACGCGGTCATCGCGCGCAACACCGGGCGTCGCGAGAAGAAGCTGTGGACCGACTCCGGCGACGGCGAACTCATCGTCGGCTACGTCGCCGACTCCGATCGTGAGGAGTCGACGTTCATCGCCAAGGAGATCGAGGAACTCACCGACTACTCGATCGGTGGGTCGTCGAGCTACAAGTACTCCGACGTCGCGGTCTTCTACCGCACCAACACCGGCTCCCGTGCGATCGAGGAAGTGTTCGTCCGCCACGGCATTCCGTACAAGGTGGTCGGCGGCACCAAATTCTATGAGCGCAAAGAGGTCCGGGACGTGGTCGCCTACCTGCGGGTGGTCGCCAATCCCGACGACTCGGTGAGCCTGCGACGCATCCTCAACACCCCCCGACGCGGCATCGGCGATCGCGCCGAGGCCTGTGTCGCCGTGCATTCGGAGAACACCGGCCGCAGCTTCTACGAGTCGCTCATCGACGCTGCGGAGGGCAAGGTCGCGCTGCTGAACACCCGCGCGGTCAAGCAGATCGGCGGCTTCGTCGAACTCATCGAGGGCTTGCGCGCCGATTTCCTCACGCACTTCGGCGAATCCGACACCGAGGACGCCGACACCGCCTTCCTCGACGCCACCGAGGAGTCCGCCGACATCGGTGAGCTCGTCGACGCCATCGTCGAACGCACCGGTTACCGTGGCGAACTGGAGGCGTCGAACGATCCACAGGACGGCGCCCGGCTCGACAACATCAACGAACTCGTAGCCGTCGCACGAGAATTCAGCGCCGACGCTGCGCAGGCCGACCTGGATGCGGACGACGAATCGGAGATGGAGGTCGACCGCGAGGGCGAGCCCGAACCCGGTTCTCTCGCAGCATTTCTCGAGCGGGTCTCGCTGGTCGCCGATGCCGACCAGGTGCCCGACGAGGGTGACGGCGTCGTCACGATGATGACGCTGCACACCGCGAAGGGCCTGGAGTTCCCGGTCGTGTTCGTGACCGGTTGGGAGGACGGGCATTTCCCGCACATGCGGGCGCTCGGCGACCCGAACGAACTGAGTGAGGAACGTCGCCTCGCCTACGTGGGCATCACCCGCGCCAAGCAGCGTCTGTACCTGACCCGATCGGTGACCCGCGCCTCGTGGGGGCAGCCGGTGTCGAATCCGGAATCCCGCTTCCTGCAAGAGATCCCGCAGCATCTGATCGATTGGCGGCGCACCGAGCCGCGTCGTTCGGCACGTGGCTTCGGGGGATCGTCGGGTGGTGTGTTCGGTCGCGACGGCTCGTTCTCGGGCAGCGGCGGCGGCTCGTCGGTCGCTCGCGGCCGGTCGTCCTATTCCTCCGACCCGGCCCGCGGACGCAACAAACAGGTCCACCTCGACATCGGCGACCGGCACAACCATCCCAAGTACGGCATGGGCAAGGTCGTGGCCAAGGAGGGCAGTGGCGCCACCGAACGCGTCACCATCGACTACGGCGGCAGCGCCGGACGCGTCACCCTGCTGACCGCAGGTGGCATTCCAGGGGAGAAGCTCTAGGGAATCCGCTCGATCACGTTGCGTTGTGTGCCGGAAAACGGTGCAGAACGCAATGTGATGGTGCGAGAGCGCGGCGTAGGCCTTGAGAGGTCGAGAGACCTAGCCGGTGTAGCCGGCGAGCTTGACGCCCTTGGAGGCGAGCCACGGCACCGGATCGATCTTGGTGTTGCCGTCCTTCCACACCTCGAAGTGGCAGTGCGGGCCGAAGGAGAAGCCCTCGTTGCCGACGAGTGCGATGACGTCGCCGGCGGTGACCTTCTGGCCCGCGCTGACGAGCACGCCCGAAGAGGACATGTGGCCGTACATGGTGACCGTGCCGTCGTCGGCGCGCACCTGGACCCAGTGGCCGTAACCTGAGGCCGGCTCGGCCTTGATCACGACACCGTCGGTGACCGCGTGGATCGGCGTGCCCAGCGGGGCGGCGAGGTCGATACCGCCGTGCATGGTTCCCCACCGCATGGCGAAGGCCGAGGTGAACGAGTACTGGCCGAGTGGGATGGGCGAGGTGTAGAGCGGGCGACGGGCCAGGGCCTCGCGCTGCGCTTCCTCGGCGGCCATCTTGGCGCCGACGCCGAGCTGGTCGGTGAAGACGTTCATCTGGTCGGTGACCGGCGATGCGGTGGCAACTCCCGGACCGAGGTCGACGGGGGCCGTGGCGTCGTTGACGGCTGCGGCGTTCGTGGTGGCGGTGTTGGTCGACGCGTCGTCGGTGGCACCCACCTGGGAGACCGCTGCAACGGCTGCGCCGGCCGCCATGGCGATCAGAGCGGCGCGGCCGCCCTTGAGGGCGTTCGGCGGGGCCGCGATGCGGTGCTTGCCGCCGCGACGGACGCGCTGGCCGACCGGGTTGGTGCGGAACGGACGGAGATCGGAGTCGTTCTCGTCTTGTCCGGAGTCCAAGTCGACGAGTATGTCGAGCTCGGCGCCTTCGACGTCGAACGGCTCGTCGTGTTCGTACTGATCGAACTCGTGCTCGGGGATCAGGATGTCCTGAGTGATCTCCGAGTGGGTCGGGCGGTAGTAGCCCTTCCAGGACGAGGGAGTCCAGGTGGTCTCTTCGGACGGTGTCCGGGTGGTGGAACCAGGCGAGCGGGGGGCCTCGTGGCCGAAGTCGTAATCGCTGAGGTCGTAGTCCGTGTCGTCGTCGACGAAGGGGATGATGGTGGTCATCTCCTCTGCCGTGAGGTCGTCGACCAACCCGCCCGATCGGACGCGGCTCGATCCGCGTGAGACTCCGGGTCCCGCCAAATCGTCCACCTCATCTCTTCGCTACCGCGGATCCGACGTTTTGTCCGTAATCCTTCTGTGACCAACTCTGAGAGCCGACGGTAACGAAATGATTGCGGCAAGTCCAACCGTAGAAAGCCGCTAATCGGAAATTTGTGAGCTGAGTCACAGGATTTCTCCAACTTCGTCAAGCCGTCGAATCTGGGGTTTGCCGGCCTGGATGAAAGGCTCCCCGGGTTCGTCGCCGCGATCGATTCAACACCCTGCGCCGCGTGTGCGCGAGGCCGGGTCTCCGGACGGGCGAATCTGCCAGGTGAGAGGTATCGAGAGGTACTCGCGAGTAGGTTGTGACCGAGCGAGTGATCTGTCGCACAAGGGCAGGGTGCGCGCGAAGGGGCAATACAGCACGGGTTTAGAGTCCGATATGGCCCGCGTTACACCCTTTGGCGGGCAAATCTACGAGATGGTGAGCTGAATGGATCTCTTCGAATACCAGGCGAAGGAACTGTTCGCCAAGCACGGGGTTCCCACCACACCCGGTCGGGTGACCGATGATGCCGCCGACGCGCGGGCGATCGCCGAGGAAATCGGCAAGCCCGTGATGATCAAGGCGCAGGTCAAGACCGGCGGACGTGGCAAGGCAGGCGGCGTGAAGTACGCCGCGACCCCGGACGACGCGCAGTCCCACGCCTCCAACATCCTTGGCCTCGACATCAAGGGCCACGTCGTGAAGAAGTTGCTGGTCGCCGAGGCCAGCGACATCGCGGAGGAGTACTACATTTCCTTCCTCCTCGATCGTTCCAACCGCACCTACCTGGCCATGTGCTCGGTCGAGGGCGGCATGGAGATCGAAGAGGTCGCCGCGACCAAGCCCGAGCGTCTCGCCAGGGTCGCCGTCGACGCCGTCAAGGGTGTCGACCTGGAGACCGCCCGCTCGATCGCCGAGCAGGGCCACCTGCCTGCCGAGGTCCTCGACGCCGCAGCCGTGACCATCCAGAAGCTGTGGGAGGTCTTCGTCGCCGAAGACGCCACCCTGGTGGAGGTCAACCCGCTCGTCCGCACCCCGGACGATCAGATCCTGGCCCTCGACGGCAAGGTCACCCTCGACGAGAACGCCGATTTCCGTCAGCCCGGCCACGCGGAGTTCGCCGACATCGAGGCGACCGATCCGCTCGAGCTGAAGGCCAAGGAGAACGACCTCAACTACGTCAAGCTCGACGGACAGGTCGGCATCATCGGCAACGGTGCGGGTCTGGTCATGTCGACCCTCGACGTCGTCGCCTACGCCGGTGAGAAGCACAACGGCGTGAAGCCGGCCAACTTCCTCGACATCGGTGGCGGTGCCTCGGCCGAGGTCATGGCCGCCGGCCTGGACGTCATCCTCAACGATGATCAGGTCAAGAGTGTCTTCGTGAACGTCTTCGGTGGCATCACCGCGTGTGACGCGGTCGCCAACGGCATCGTCGGCGCCCTGGAGAAGCTGGGGTCGGAGGCCAACAAGCCTCTCGTCGTCCGCCTCGACGGCAACAAGGTCGACGAAGGTCGCAAGATCCTGGCCGATGCGAACCACCCGCTGGTCACGCTCGCCGAAACCATGGACTCGGGCGCCGACAAGGCCGCCGAGCTGGCGAGCAAGTAAGGGAGCCACGGAAAATGTCGATCTTTCTGAACAAGGACAACAAGGTCATCGTCCAGGGCATCACCGGTGGTGAGGGCACCAAGCACACCGCCCTGATGCTCAAGGCCGGCACCAACGTCGTCGGCGGCGTGAACGCGCGCAAGGCCGGCACCACGGTGTCGCATGTCGACGCGGACGGCAACAATGTCGAACTGCCGGTGTTCGCCTCCGTCGAAGAGGCCATGAAGGAGACCGGGGCCGACACCTCGATCGCCTTCGTGCCGCCGAAGTTCTCCAAGGACGCCATCATCGAGGCGATCGACGCGGAGATCCCGCTGCTGGTCGTCATCACCGAGGGCATCCCGGTGCAGGACAGCGCCTATGCGTGGGCCTACAACGTGGAGAAGGGCGCCAAGACCCGCATCATCGGTCCCAACTGCCCCGGCATCATCACCCCGGGTGAGGCTCTGGTCGGCATCACGCCGAACAACATCACCGGCAAGGGCCCGATCGGTCTGGTCTCCAAGTCGGGCACCCTGACCTACCAGATGATGTACGAGCTGCGCGACCTCGGCTTCTCGACCGCCATCGGCATCGGCGGCGACCCGGTCATCGGCACCACCCACATCGACGCCATCGAGGCGTTCGAGAAGGACCCCGAGACCAAGCTGATCGTCATGATCGGTGAGATCGGTGGCGACGCCGAGGAGCGTGCCGCCGACTACATCAAGGCCAACGTCTCCAAGCCGGTCGTCGGCTACGTCGCGGGCTTCACCGCGCCGGAGGGCAAGACCATGGGTCACGCCGGTGCGATCGTGTCCGGTAGCTCCGGCACCGCACAGGCCAAGAAGGAGGCCCTCGAGGCCGCAGGCGTGAAGGTCGGCAAGACGCCGTCCGAGACCGCCGCGCTGGCACGGGAGCTCTTCGAGGCTCTCTGAGTCGTCTTTCGACACCGAAAAACCCGAGCGGGACCATCCGCTCGGGTTTTTTCGTGCGCTCGGTGTTCCGGGTGACGCCTACTCGCAGGCGACCCCGTCACCGTCGCGGTCGAGCTTGGCGCGGTAGCCGGGCTGACCCGCGTACAACGGGGCGGCACCGGCCGCGCGTGCCGCCGAACAGTTCTTGTAGTAGACCGAGCCGGGCGCCTCGGCGGGCGGTGCCGTGTCGGCCGGCGGGGCGTAGAGCCGCGGCGGCGTGTAGGTCGTCTCGGGGACCGGGGTCGCCGTGGAGGTGCGCGTCTCGGTGCGCTCGGTGGTCGTCGGCGCCGCCGCGGTGGCACCGCACGAGGTCAGGACGCGGGTGATCGCGTCCTTCTCCGCCTGGGTCACCCAGAGCCGGTAGGCGGCCTTCACCTCGACCTGACGGGACACGTAGGTGCACCGGTAGCCCTTGTTCGGTGGCAGCCAGGTCGCGGCGTCGCCGGCGCCCTTCTTCTGGTTCGTCGGACCGTCGACCGCTTGCAGGTTGCGCGGGTCGTTGGCGAAGTCGACGCGCTGCTGCGGCGAGAGTTGCTGCGCGCCCTTCTGCCACGCGTCCGAGAGCGCGACGACGTGATCGATCTGGACCGCCGAGGAGGTGCTCTGACCGCGGACGAACCGGATCGTCGTGCCGGTGTACGGGTCGTCGAGCGTGCCCGACAGGACGGCGCAACCGTTGGAACCCGGCTTGAGGGTGATGTCGGTCAGGTCGCGACGCAGGATGTCGTTGCGGGTGTCGCAACCGTTGTGTCCGCCGTCGACGGTGACGTCATCGGACCAGGCCTGCCCGAACAGGTCGCGGTCGTATCCGGTCTTGGGTGCGCGTCCCTTGACGGCCAGGGTGTTCAGCGTCTGCAGCGCGTCGTCCGCGGCCGGTGCCGAGACCACGGCGATCACGGCCGACGCGGTGGGCAGCGGGGTCTCGGCGGCGGCCGATGCGGTCGGGAGCGCGGCGGCCGAGGTGGTCTCGGGCGTCGTGGACGGACCGGTCACCGGAGCGTCGATCACGCAGCCGGCGGCAGCGAACGCGACCGCGGCGACAGGGGCTGCGAGCAACCACCGGGACAGCGGCTTCCGGCGTGGGGACACAGATTCGGGCATCGTCGAACGAACCTCTCATAGGACTTCTCAACCATCATGACGCGCACTTGTTTCGACGAGCCTCGAGCCACATATCGGCCCTGCGCCGGGGTCGTTACACGGCACACGACGTGACACGATTGCGACGGTCCGGGCCGATCCCCGCGTGCGATAATTCGGCGGTGAACCCAGAGCCGCGGGGCGGTGCGACATCCCAATTGGTGAGGGAGTCGTGGCGTTTCGCGGGGGTCGTCGTCGACGCGGCCGAACGCCTGCCGGTCGCGGGCGGGATCATCGGCGCGGCACGTACCAGGGCGCAGCGGTTGGTCGACGACACCCGCGTCCGGGTCGCCACGACGACGCGGACGATCCTCGGTGCGGTCGTCCGCCAGGTCGTCGAGGTCCTCACCGAGGAGGTCGACCTCACCGACCTCGTGTTGCGCAACGTCGATCTGCGCCGGCTCATCGCCGGGGTCCTCGCGGTCATCGATCTCGACGCGGTGATCGAGACGGTCGACCTCGATCGTGCTGTCGCGCAGGTGGATCTGATGAAGGCCATCGCCCTGGTGGACATCGACGAGGTCATCGGGACCGTCGACCTCAACGCGGTGGCTTCGCGGATAGACATCGAGGCCATTCTCGACCGCGTCGACCTCGTCGGCCTCGCCGAGGAGATCATCGACGGCGTCGACCTCCCGGACATCATCCGGGAGGCCAGCACATCGGTCACCGCCGACGTGATGACCGACGTGCGCAGCACCAGCGAACGTGCCGACGACGCGGTCGCCAACGCCGTCAACAGGTTCCTGCGTCGACGCGCCGCCGAGGTCGCCGACGAGCCCGGGCAGGACGGTGCAAGCCGATGACGGCAGAACCGAGACCCGACCATCCGGCGGTGCATCGGGCGCATGCCGTGCAAGACCGGGACAAGGACGCCGGGATCGTCAGTCGCGGCATCGGGGCATTCCTCGACCTGCTCGTGGTCTGGACCATCCTGGGCGCGTGCTATCTCGGTCTCGCGCTGATGAAGTTCGCCGTCACCGTCAGCGAGTTCCACTTCCCGCAGCTCAACATCCTGTTCACCACAACAGGGTTCGTGATCACCTCGGTGTTCTACCTGTCCACGTGCTGGGAGGTGTCCGGCCGCACCCTGGGCTCGGTCGTGATGGGACTACGCGTGGTGAACAGCAAGGGCGTACGCGTCCGGCCGGCCGTCGCCGTGCTGCGAGCCCTGTTCTGCACCGTCTTCGCCATCGGCCTGGTGTGGGTGGCCGTCGACCGACGGCGCCGCTCGGTCGCCGACATCGTCTTCCGCACCAGGGTCATCTACTCTCGCTGACCGCGTTGGACGTACGGAGGCCGCGTGCGGGATACGGTGTGAGGCATGGGTGAACGGGCACGGTTGTCGGCCGCGGACCTGCGGGACATGATCGTCGACGACGGATCATGGGAGTCGTGGGACGCCGCGATCGTCCGACCCGCGGTCACCTCCGACGGTGACGACCGCGCCTACGCCGACGACCTCGCCCGTGCCCGGGACCGCAGCGATTCCGATGAATCGGTGATGACCGGCGCCGGGCTGATCGGTGGCCACCGCGCGGCGATCGTCCTCAGCGAGTTCGGGTTTCTCGGCGGGTCCATCGGCCGTGACGCGGGTGCGCGGATCGTCGACGCGATCTCGCGGGCCACCCGCGAACGGCTTCCGCTGATCGCGTTGCCCGCATCGGGCGGTACCCGTATGCAGGAGGGGACCGCGGCGTTCCTCCAGATGGTCGCGATCACCGGCGCCGTCGCCTTGCACAAGGCGGCCGGCCTGCCGTACCTCGTCTATCTGCGGCATCCCACGACCGGCGGTGTCTTCGCCTCATGGGGCTCCCTCGGCCACGTCACCTGGGCGCAGCCGGGCGCCCTCGTCGGATTCCTCGGCCCCCGCGTGTACGAGGGGCTCTACGGCGAACCGTTTCCCGACGGCGTGCAAACGGCCGAGAACCTGGTTCGCACAACGGTGGTCGACGATGTGGTGGAGCCGACAGATCTGGCCGGGAGGCTGGCGTCGGTGTTGCGACTGCTCGCCCTGCATGGTGACGCGCCGCCGACGCAGGCTCCGCAGTCAGCGCCCGACGACTCCGGTACGCCGGCGCACGACGCCTGGGCGAGTGTGCTGGCGACACGTGAACCGGGTCGGGCGGGGTTGATCGAGTTCCTCGCACTGGGGGATTCGGCGGCGCTGTCCGACGCAGGTCCACTTCGCTTCGCACTCAGCGACTTCGGCGGCCGGGTGGCGATGGTCGTCGGCTACGACCGGGTTTCCCAGGAAGCCGGCGAGTTGCCCGGTCCGCGCCATCTGCGCGAGGCGCGCCGGGCGATCATGGCCGCCGGCGATCTCGGTCTACCGGTTGTCACGATCATCGACACCCCGGGGGCGGAACTGTCGGTGGTCGCCGAGGAGGGCGGACTCGCCGCCCAGATCGCCCGTTGCACGGTCGAATTGATCAAGGTCGCGGTGCCGACCGTCTCGGTGATGTTGGGGCAGGGCGCCGGCGGCGCGGCGTTGGCGCTGTTCCCGGCGGACCTGCGCGTGGCCCGCGCCGATGCGTGGTTGTCGCCGTTGCCTCCCGAAGGTGCGAGTCTCATCGTCCACCGCGACCTCGAGCACGCCGGCGAGATGGCTGCGCGCCAGGGCATTCTCGCAGGACGACTCGCGGCACAGGACATGGTCGACGTGATCGTCGACGCCGACTGCGACGCCGCCGCACTCGCCGAGATCCGCAACGCGATCGCCGATCATCTCGCGACGTCGCCGACGCCCGATCCTCGCGCGCGCACCCGGGTACCCGCGGCGGACGTGCGATGACGACGCGCATCGTCGCGGTCGGTGCCGTGCTCACCGACGACGACGGCCGGGTCCTGCTCATCCGGCGCCGCAACCCGCCGCAGGCCGGGAAGTGGACGATCCCGGGCGGAAAGGTCGAGCCCGGTGAGTCGACCGAGGCCGCGGTCGTGCGGGAGATGTTGGAAGAGACCGGTTTTCGCATCGAGGTCGGCGAATTGCTGTGGACGGTCGACATCCCCGGACCGGACGACGTCGTCTTCGAGGTCCACGACTTCGCCGCGCGGATCGTCTCCGGGACGCTGTGTGCCGGAGACGACGCCGCCGACGCCGGATGGTTCACGCCCGATCAACTCGCCGAGCTCCCGGTGACGCGTGGACTGGTGGCGCACCTCCGCAAACACGGGCTCCTCGAATAGGCATGTGACCACGGTTGGTGGTGCCCGCGGCCCATCCTGTGGAAGATGGGGACATGACCGAACTCCTGCCGCTCGATCCCGACCAGCTGCTCTCGACGACGCGCTCGGTGCGCAAGCGTCTCGACTACGACCGCCCGGTCCCGCTCGACGTGGTCAAGGAAGCACTCGAGGTCGCCCTGCAGGCGCCGACCGGGAGCAACAGCCAGACCTGGCACTGGATCGTGCTCACCGACCCCGAACTCAAACAGAAGGTCGCCGATTACTACGCGCAGTCCTTCGCCAAGTATTACGCCGCGCAGCAGCCGCGCGACGAGACCGGCAAGCGGGTCGCGTCGAGCGCCCAATACCTCGCCGACACGATGGGACAGGTCCCGGTGCTGGTCATCGGCGCGATCTACACCGGTGGCGACCTGCCCGAGGGCAACCAGGCCGGCGTGTGGGGCTCCCTGCTGCCGGGCGCCTGGAGCCTGCAACTCGCGCTGCGCGCCCGCGGCCTCGGTTCTGCGTGGACCACGCTGCACCTGGCCTACGAGAAGGAGATCGCCGAGCTGCTCGGCATCCCCGCGGGCATCCACCAGGGTGTCCTGTTGCCGGTGGCCTACTACACCGGCTCCGACTTCAAGCCGGCTCCGCGCAAGCCCCTCGACTCGGTGCTCCACATCGACGGCTGGTGAGTAGAGTGCGGATCACCATGTCCGCCACCAGTGACACCCCACCGGTCGAGACGGGGGACGTTCCCCGCCCGCCGACCCGTCGCACCCAGGCGAAGGCCGCGCGGCGCGCCGAGCTGCTGACCGCGGCCGCCCGGCAGATGGCCGAACGCGGCTTTGCCGGTGTGCGTCTCGAGGACATCGGACGCGCGGTCGGGGTGAGCGGACCGGCCATGTACCGGCATTTCTCGTCGAAGACCGAACTGCTCGACGAGATGCTCGTCGACATCAGCCAGCGGCTGCACGACGGCGGTGCCGAGGTCGTCGAGCGCGGCGGGCCGCCGTCCGAGACCCTGTTGGCGCTCATCGGTTTTCACATCGACGTACTCGTCACGAAACCCGACCTCATCGTCGTCCAGGATCGTGATCTGTCGTCGATGACGCCGGAGGCCAACCACCGCGTCCGACTGTTGCAGCGGCGCTACGTCGAACGCTGGGTCGACGTCGTGATCGCCGTCTACGAGCAGGAGGGCCGCACCCTCGACCGGGCCGAGGCCCGCGTCCGCGTGCACGCGATGTTCGGCCTGCTCAACTCCTCGCCCCGGTTGCCCGCCTACGACGAGTCCGAACTGCGTCGTCTGCTCACCGCGATGGCCCTGGCCGCGCTCGGCTGCCGGGTCTGATCAGCGCAGTTCGCGGCGCAGCAGCTTGCCGGTCGCGCTGCGGGGGAGTGCTCCGACGATCTCGACCTCGCGCGGGTACTTGTAGGCCGCCATCCGTTCGCGGCAGTACTCGATGAGTTCGGTCGGTGTGACCTCCGCACCCGGTTGGAGGGCGACGTAGGCGCGGGTCGACTCACCGCGGTAGTCGTCGGGGATTCCGACCACAGCCGTCTCGAGTACCGCCGGATGCGACTGCAACACCTGCTCGATCTCGAACGGCCAGATCTTGTACCCGGACGCGTTGATCAGGTCGTTGCTGCGGTCGATGACGTAGAACCAACCGTCGGCGTCCATGAAACCCACGTCGCCGGTGCGCATCTCACCGTTGCTCAGCGCCGCTCCGTCGTCGTCGACCTGACCCCAGTAACCGGCGGCGATCTGCGGTCCGGCCGTGACGATCTCGCCGAAATTCCCCGGCGGCAGCGGTTCGCCGCGCTCGTCGACGACCCGGGCCATCGTGTCGAAGATCGGCAGACCCACTGAGAGAGCTCCGGTTTCGGGGTCGACCGGCGCGGGGACACCGGGCGGCACCATGTGGGTCGGCGAGGTGGACTCGGTCTGCCCGTACACGTTGTGGATCATCCCGCCCAGGCGTTCTTCGATGCGTTCGGCGACGTCGGGGAGGACCGGTGCGCCGCCCGAATAGCGGAGTCGGAGTGACTCGAACGCCTCGGGCGATGCGTCGGGATGGTCGGCCAGCGCGATGTAGGCGGTGATCGAGGCGACGGAGAACGCCGGACGCCAGGCACGCACCGCGTCGAAGACCAGGCCGGCGTCGAATCGGTGGGTGAGAACGAGCGGGGAGCGCAGGGACAGCGCCAGCATCACCGAGCCCACCAGGCCGGTGACGTGGAAGATCGGCGACATGCACAGGATCGGCTCGCCCGGTTCCAGGCCGGTCCAGGTGCGATAGGCCTGCGCGCTGAACGCGAGGTTCCGGTGCGTCAGCTTCGCGCCCTTGGGTGGCCCGGTGGTGCCCGACGTCGGTGCCAGCACCGCGACGTCATCCGGTGCGGGTACGTGCCGGATGACCGAACGCGCGCCGGTGCCGATCAGGTCGAGGAGTTCGACGGTGCCTGCCGTGGCCACGCGGGACACGTCGAACACGCGCTGCAGATCGTCGCTGCCGGCGAAATCGAGCGGCGAGGCCGTGACGACGAGTCCGATCGACCCCAGCTCGTCGACGACCTCCGCGTGGACCTCGTCGAGGATGAGCAGGGCGCTCGGCGTGAAATCGTCGAGGGCCCTTCGGAATTCGCTGCGTTTGTACATGGGGCTGATCAGAGCGGCGACGCCACCGACCTTCCAGGCGGCGAGGAGTCCGAGGATGATGGCCGGCTCGTTCTGGACCGCGATGCCCAGCCGGTCGCCGGCCGCGAAGCCGTGTTCCCCGAGCGCGTGGGCCAGGGCGTCGGAGGCGGCGTCGAGGTCGGCCCAGCTCAGCGTCGCGCCGAAGTAGTGGACGGCCGGAGCGTCGGGAGCCGCGGAGAGCGCGGCGTCGAACGCCTCGAGCGGGGACCCGAACTCGAGGTCGAGGTGCTCGGGGAGTCCGGGCGGGTAGTTGGCCAGCCAGGGACGGCTCTCGTAGGCGTTCATGCGTACGGGCGTTCGGGGCGACGCGAGCGAGGCGACAGATCGTGGAGCACGAGGATGAGTCTACGAAAAATGGGCGCCTCCCCATAAGCTGTTCAGCGTGGTCGAACAACCGGTGACCGACAGCGGCGCCGCCGTGCGCGAGTTGCGCAAGCAGGCGGGCGTGACGCTGCGTGGGCTGGCTGCCGGTATCGGGGTGAGCGTCGGGACCATGAGCGCCATCGAGAACGGCAAGGTCGGGCTCACCGTCGACCGCTTGCGTCAGATCGCGCAGTGCCTGGACGTACCCGTCGCTCGTTTCCTCGAGTCGCCGCCACCGGAGAAGGTCGAGGCCGACACGGACCCGACGGACTGGCGCGTGTTCGCTCCGCTGACACTGGACCCGGTGCTGGAGTCGGCGATCGACGTCTTCGAGGAACTCGGCTACCACGGTGCGACGATGCGCCTCATCGCGGCCGGCGCCGACATCAGTGTCGCCGGCATCTATCACCACTACCCGAGCAAGCAGCATCTGCTCGTCGCGCTGGTCAACATCGCCCACGCTGACCTGGCCCGACGCCTCGACGCGGCCGGCGACGGCGTCGACGCGGTGACCGCTTTCGCCAACATGGTGGAGGCGCTCACGCTGTTCCACGTCGAGCGGCGTGCGCTGGCGCTCGTCCTGGCGACAGAGCTGCGGCGTCTGGAGGAACCCAACCGCACCCATCTGCAGGCGTCGATGGCGCAGATCGAGGGGCGTCTGCTCGACACGGCCCGTCGCGCCGCCGAACTCGGCGCCTTCCGGTCGGGTGACCTGTCCGTGGCGACCAAGGCGATCGTCACGATGTGCCTGGCCGTGCCGACCTGGACCGACGACTCCGACGCCGCCCACGGCCGCCGGATCGCTCGCGAGTACGCGGATCTGGCGCTCGCCATGGTGGGGCACCAGGCCGACCGCTAGGCCGCCTCGGACCGGTCGGCGGATCCACGCTCTGTGGCTCCGGTTTCAAGCGTGTTCAGCATTGCTGAACTTGCCGCGTGTACTGGGCTTTCCGCTCTGCTGCTGACAAACCCTGAGACATCACCGATTTCGCCTCTTGACGGCGTTGCGAACGAGTGCGATGCTCGTCACAATGAACTTACCGAGCGAGCGCTCGCAAAGTTCAGTCGCGAAGTTCAGTCCGCACCGTTCTGGGTGCGACCCGGAACCGTCGGTTCCGCTCTGGATCGAATCAAAGGAGATGAGATGACCGAGATCGAGACCGCTGCGCCGTCCATGGGTGACCTGCTGGGAGCCGACACCCCGTCGAACTGGGGCAAGTGGGGCCCCGACGACGAGGTGGGCGCCCTGAACTACCTGGACGCGAGCGAGGTCCTGCGCGGTGTCGGCCACATCAAGTCGGGGGAGACCTTCACCCTCCAGATCGAGATGGGTCGCACCGAGAGCCCCGGAGATCCGCTGTGGCCGGGCCGCGAGGGCATCAACCGAAAGAACATCCTCGACGAGTCGTCGTGGGACGGCGACGGTGCGCCGCAGTTCCCCGGCGGCCTGCACTACGCCGACGACACCGCGAACATCTTCCTGCAGGGCTCCACGCAGTACGACGCCCTCGGCCACGTCTGGTACGACGGCAAGCTCTACAACGGCTACGACGCCCGCAGCACCGTCGACGCGCTGGAGAAGGCGTCGGTCCTGCCGATCGCCGAGAAGGGTGTCGTCGGCCGCGGCGTGCTGATCGACATGGCCCGGTACCGCGGCAAGAAGTACCTGGAGAAGGGTGAGACCTTCGACCACAACGACCTCGAAGCCGCCGCTGCCGCACAGGGTGTCACCATCGAACCGCACGACATCCTGATCATCCGTACCGGGTGGCTGACCTACTGGTACGAGCTGAACAACCCGGAGGAGTTCTACGACGGCTTCTGCGAGCCCGGCCTGACCTACTCGCGTGAACTGGTGCAGTGGTTCCAGGACCGGGAGATCCCGAACCTGGTCACCGACACCATCGCCAACGAGGTCACCACCGACCCGGAATCCGGTGTGGCGCTTCCCCTCCACAACGCGCTCATGCGCAACCTGGGTGTCGTGTTCACCGAGATCGTCTGGCTCGAGGAGCTGGCCGAGGCGTGTGCCGCCGACAACCGCTGGAGCTTCCTGTACGTCGCGGCCCCGCTCAAGGTCGTCAGCGGCACCGGTGCGCCGGTGAACCCCGTCGTCATCCGCTGACTCACCCCGAGTCATTCGCCGAAAGAGGAACGTCAGACATGAGTGTCTACGACGACAAGGTGTGGCTCAGCCACTACCGCGAGCAGGATCTCGCGCCGCGGAGCATCGAATACGACACCGCGCTGGACATGTTCGCGGCGACCGCCGCGCGCACCCCGGATGCCGACCTGATCCGTTACTTCGACGGATCGGTCACCGCCGGTGAGCTCGACGAGCTGACCGACGCGTTCGCGGTCGGCATCCTGGACCTGGGCTTCACCCCGGGCGACCGCGCGGTGGTCTACGCCCAGAACATCCCGCAATTCGTCATCGCGCAGCTGGGCATCTGGAAGGCCGGCGGCATCGCCGTCTCGGCCAACCCGATGTACCGCAGCCGTGAACTCGCCGAGATCCTCGTCGATTCCGGCGCCACGGTGCTGGTCGCGATGCAGTCGCTGTACCGCGACGTCGCGCAGGAGTCGTTGCGCGACAACAAGACCGCGGTGCGAACGGTGATCACCACCTCGGAGCTGGAGTACCAGACCGCGAACAGCGGAACCCTGGCCGGCGTCGAGAAGATCGACTGCCCCGACACCGTCGATCTGGCGACGATGCTGGCGAAGTACCGCGGTCAGCGGCCGCCCAAGGCCGATCTCACCGCAGACAGCGTCGCCTTCCTGACCTACACGTCGGGAACCACCGGACCGCCCAAGGGTGCGATGACCACCCACCGCAACGTCGTCTTCAATGCGCAGACATACCGTGACTGGGTCGGTGTCGACAACGACGACGTGATTCTCGGCGTGGCTCCGCTGTTCCACATCACCGGGCTCATCGCGCACATCGCATTGGCCGAACTCACCGGTGCGCCGCTGGTCCTGATGTACCGGATGGACCCGGCGGACACCATCGCGACCATCGCGCGGGAGAAGGCGACATTCACGGTCGGCTCGATCACGGTGTTCATCGCGTTGATGAACGTCCCGGACATCGATCCGGCGTCGTTGGCGAGCCTGTCGAAGATCTACTCCGGTGGGGCGCCGATCCCGCCGAGCACGATCGCCGAGTTCCAGAAGCGGTTCGGTCACTACATCCACAACGTGTACGGCCTGACCGAGACGACGTCTCCGTCGCATGCGGTGCCGTTCGGTGTGACGGCTCCGTCCGACGAGGAGACCGGGGCCACCTCGGTGGGAATCCCGGTGTACGACACGGTCGTCCGGATCGTCGACGAGCAGGGCAACGACCTGCCCGCGGGCGAGGTCGGCGAGCTGGTCACCGCCGGCCCGCAGGTGGTCGCCGGTTACTGGAACAAGCCGGAGGCGACCGCGAAGGGCATCCCGAACGGCGTGCTGCACACCGGCGACGTCGGCTACATGGATGCCGACGGATGGTTCTACATCGTCGACCGCAAGAAGGACCAGATCAACACCAGCGGTTTCAAGGTGTGGCCACGTGAGGTCGAAGACGTTCTCTACGAGCATCCTTCGGTTCGTGAGGCCGCGGTCGTCGGCGTGCCCGACTCCTACCGCGGTGAGACCGTGAAGGCGTTCGTCAGTCTGCGTCCGGGGACCGAGGCGACGCCGGAGGAACTGATCGACCACTGCAAGACGCGGATGGCGGCCTACAAGTACCCGCGCGAGGTCGTGGTGATGGGCGACATCCCCAAGACCGCCACGGGCAAGCTGTTGCGTCGCGAACTGCGGACGGTGGCACAGTGATCCAGCCGGATCTGAACCTCCGCGCCCCGGCCGAGACGCTGGATCTCCGGCCGTCGGCGAAGGCGTTGGAGCTGCGCGAGGAACTCATCGCGTTCATGCACTCCGACGTCTTCCCGGCGGAGCAGCGCTACGAAGAGGAGCGCGGCTTCGCCGGTCCCGACGATCACGACGTGCCGGCGGTCGTCGAGGAGCTGAAGAAACGGGCCCGCGCGCGCGGTCTGTGGAATCTGTTCCTGCCGTCCGAATCCGGGATCAGTCAGCTCGACTACGCCGGTCTGGCCGAGATCACCGGGTGGAGCCTGCATCTGGCGCCCGAAGCCGTCAACGGTGCGGCGCCCGACACCGGGAACATGGAGCTGATGCACCTGTTCGGCACCGACGAGCAGAAGCAGACCTGGCTGGAACCGCTGCTCGACGGCCGAATCCGGTCGGCGTTCTCGATGACCGAGAAGGACGTCGCGAGTTCGGATGCGACGAACATCGAGACCAGCATCTCTCGCGACGGCGACTCCTACATCATCAACGGCCGGAAATGGTGGACCAGCGGTGCGGCCGACCCGCGCTGCAAGCTGCTCATCGTGATGGGCAAGACCGATCCGGAGGCGGCGACCCATCGTCAGCAGTCGATGGTGCTGGTCCCGATCGACACCCCGGGTGTCACCGTGGTCCGCGACGTACCGGTGTTCGGTCGCCACGACCAGCACGGCCACGTCGAGATCGTCTACGACAACGTCCGGGTGCCCGTCGAGAACCTGCTCGGTGAGGAAGGTGGCGGATTCGCCATGGCGCAGGCGCGCCTCGGCCCCGGCCGAATCCACCACTGCATGCGTGCGCTCGGCGCTGCCGAACGTGCTCTGCACCTCATGGTTCAACGGTCGAAGGGGCGCGTCGCGTTCGGCAAGCCGCTGGCCGAGCAGGGCGTCGTGCAGCAGCAGATCGCCGAGTCGCGCATCGCGATCGACCAGGCTCGTCTGCTGTGCCAGCTGGCCTCGAAGACGATCGACGAACTCGGCAACAAGGCTGCCGCGCCGTATGTCTCGGCCGCCAAGGTGTCGGTGCCGCGGGTCGCGCTCGAGGTCATCGACCGGGCGATCCAGGTCCACGGTGGCGCCGGCGTCAGCGACGACGTGCCACTCGCCGCCATGTACGGCTGGCATCGTGCGATGCGCATCTTCGACGGACCGGACGAGGTGCACATCCGCACCATCGCCAAGTCGGAGCTGCGGCGGTGACCACAGGTTGAGAAGTTGAGGCAGTTTGCGCCGCTCACCGGCGCAAACTGCCTCAACTTTTGTGCAGGTGGCACTCCTGATGACCGCTTCGTTCTTGTACGGTCTCAAGAAGGATGACGCCGCAATCTCCTGACGTACACATGCAGCCGGCCGGGCTTCTCGACGACCCGCTGGCGGGTGCGCTTCGTCGTGCGGGCTGTGTGTTCGCCGAGGACGAGGCCGAGTTGTTGCGTCGCCACGCCACCGGCCCCGACGAACTCGACGATCTCTGCGCGCGCCGGATGGCGGGTGAACCACTCGAGCACCTCCTGGGGTGGGTCCAGTTCGGAGACCTTCGGCTCAGTGTCGGGTCGGGGGTGTTCGTGCCGCGGCAGCGGTCCCTGCTGCTGGCGCGGGAAGCCGTCGAGGCCGCCGAGAGGCGGCGCGAAGCCGTTGTCCTCGAAGCGTTCTGCGGGGTGGCACCGATCGCCTCCGCAGTCGCCGCAACCGTTGACGATGCGCGGGTACACGCCGCGGACATCGCCGCCGACGTACTCGTCCACGCGCGGCGAAACCTGCCCGTCGACGCGCAGGTTCATCACGGCATCGGTTTCGAGGCCGTGCCTGGGACTCTCCGTGGCCGAGTGGATGTGATCGCGGCCGTCCCGCCGTACGTCCCCGATCACGCCTTCGATCTGCTCGCCCCGGAAGCCCGCGACCACGAGCCCCGGCGTGCTCTGACCGGGGGAGTGGACGGTCTCGATCACGTCGACACGCTGATCGCGGGCGCCCAGACGTGGCTGTCCGGCGACGGGGTACTGCTGATCGAGATGAACGTCGGGCAGTTCGACGCAGTGGCTGCCCGCGACGAGCGCAGAGGGGCCCTCGACCTCGACGCCGTGGCCGGCGACGACGGTCAGACCGTGGTCGCCAGGCTGCGCCGGACCGGAGCGTCGTAGCGCGAGCCTGCTCTTTGTTTCCCGTTCGTAAACGATTCTCGCGGTTCTCTTGCGCACCCCCGGCGACCTCGTGCAGACTCGATGTACACAAAAGTGTATCCACTTTGCACGTGGGGTGGACCCGGATCTGCGGGAGCCGTCCCGCGCCCTGACGCACAGCACCTGGAGACGACTTTGGCAACGACCGCCACCCACTACCCGCACCTGTTCACTCCTGGTCGGATCGGTGAGCTGGAGGTCGAGAACCGAATCCTCAAGTCGCCCCAGAGCACGGCGACCGCGAACGCGGACGGAACCGTCTCGGCGCGCACCGTCGAGCACTACAAGCGACTCGGTCAGGGCGGTATCGGCCTGGTCATGATGGAGTACAGCTTCATCGACTCCGATGCGAGCAAGGCGATCCACAACCAGCTCGGCAACGCCCACCGTGAGCACACCCCTGGCCTGGGCTGGGTCGTCGACGAGGTGCACGCCACCGGCGCACGGATCGGACTGCAGATCGCCCACGGCGGCCGACAGAAGTTCCTCGGCACCGCGCCCATCAAATCTGCCACCGACTCGTCGTGGTCGGATGTGGAGGGGCAGTACGGTGTGGTGCCGACCCCGATGACCGTCGACGAGATCGATGCGGTGGTCTCCGCGTTCGGCGACGCCGCCGCACGCGCCCACGCCGCGCGCTTCGACATCGTCGAGGTGCATGCCGGCCACGGCTACCTGATCACCAATTTCCTGTCGCCGCACACCAACTGGCGCGAGGACGAGTACGGCGGGAGTTTCGACAACCGGGCACGGTTGTTGTTGCGGATCGTCGACGACATCCGGGCCAAGGTCCCGAGTGAGTTCCCGCTGAGCATCCGGCTGTCGGTCACGGACTACGAGCCGGACGGTATCCCCATCGAGGAGACCGTCGAGCTGTGCCGTCGTCTCGAGGAGCACGGCGTCGACGTGCTGCACTGTTCGGGCGGACACCACGCCGGGATGGAGTGGGAAGTCAGTCCCTGGTATCAGGTGCGCACTCCTCACCGGTGGGGTTGGGAGAAGATCAAGGCCGCGGTGTCGATCCCGGTGATCGCGTCGGGGTCGATCGTCTCGCCCGACACCGCCGAGGAGATCCTCGCGTCCGGATCGGCCGACTTCGTCTCGCTCGGACGACCGATGCTCGCCGACCCCGATTGGGCGCGCAAGGCGAAACTCGGTCGTGCCCTGGAGATCACGCCGTGCATCCGGTGTAACGACGGCTGCCTCCACCGCGGGTTGAACAAGGGACGAAGTGTCGGCTGCAGCGTGAATCCGAGTGTCGCCGAAGAAGGTCGATTCCCCGTGACCGCGGCCGAGACGAGCAAGGTGGTCGCCGTGATCGGCGGCGGCCCGGCCGGACTCCACGCGGCCGCGGTACTGCACGACCGAGGCCACGGCGTGACGCTCTACGAACCCGGTGAACTGGGCGGTCTGCTCAATCACGCACAGGGATCGACGGTCAAGCAGGATCTCGCGGCGCTGGCCCGGCACCTGGTCCACGAGGTGACGCGGCGCGACATCCCGATCGTCGCCCGGGCAGCGGACGCGCAGACGATCACCTCCGGTCACTTCGACGCCGCGGTGGTGGCCACGGGAGCCCCGGCGGAGTCACCTCGATTCCCCATCGAGGGCACTGTCCCGGTCATCACGGCCGCGCAGATCCGCTCGGCGGATGCCCCGCGTGGCCGTGTGGTCGTCGTGGGCGGGGGACTGCAGGGCTGCGAGGCCGCGCTCCGCATCTCCGAGTCCGCCGCTGCGGCAGGCGATCCCACCACGGTGACCATTCTGGAGACCAACGACGGTCTGCTCGCCGGGGACGAGGTCTTCACCGACGTCGAGCGGCTTCCCCTGTTCCTCGACGCCGCCGGGGTGTCCGTCAGGTGCGGTCACACCGTCGTCGGGATCGACGACGAGGGTCTGCACGTCGAGACGACTGCCGGTGCCGAGACCATTCCGGCCGACACCGTCGTCCTCGCGCTGGGCCGGCAGCGCCCGGACTCCGACCTCGCCGACGAGCTCGAGGCAGCGGGGATCGAGGTCCGCGTGATCGGCTCGGCACGCCAACCGGGGCGCGTGTTCGACGCCATGCACACGGCGTTCTTCGCAGCCCGGTCATTGTGAAATCTGTCAGCACCACGAGAGGGAAGAAAATGAAGATCCACGGGATCAGCTGGGTCGGATCGCGGACGTCGAACTACCAGGCGATGCGCGACTTCGCCGCCGACGCACTCGGTTTGAAGGTCGAACGCGAGCAGGAGAACGCGGTCGTGTTCGGGCTCCCGGACGGTTCGGCGCTCGAGGTGTTCAAGCCGACCGACAGCGACCATTCCTTCTTCGATCACCCCGTCGCCGGCCTGATCGTCGACGACGTGCGTGAGGCGCGCGCCGAGCTCGAGGCCAAGGGCGTCGAGTTCATCGGCGAGGTCCACGACGGGGTCGAGGACTCGTGGGGCACCGCATGGTCGCACCTGCGCGCACCCGACGGCCACATCTACGTCCTGATCAGCCGGCCCGCGCTCACCGAGCGCAGCGAGCCCGTCGTGACCAAGCGACGCTTCGACGAGCTCCGGGTCTGCCTCAAGGTCAAGAACATCGACGAGGCGGTGCGGGTGTACCGCGACGGCCTCGGTATGGAGATCGTCGACGACTGGACGCACCCGGCCGGTCAGCGCGGCGTCCTCTTCGGCGTCGTTCCCGCCGCGGTGGAGCTGTTCGACGAAGCGCAGTGGGAGCTCGTCGACGACGCCGAGCTCGGGCGCCAGGTGTCGGGCGATCACACGCTGCGCGTCGAGGTGCGGGACGTCGACGAGATCGAGTCCCTCGCCAAGGTGCTCGCCGACGTCGGTGTGTCCCGCGACGGTGAGGTCACCCAGACCCCGTGGGAGCAGAACTGCCTCCGGATGAGCACCTCGGAGGGCGAGCAGCTCACCCTCTTCACCCTGCCTGCCGAAGAGCGCGTCGTCCGCGAAGAAGCACGTTCCGTCCTGTCGGTGCGCCCGGTCTGACCGCAGCGGGCGTTCTTCCTCAGATCCCGAGTGACCCGCGCAGACGGCTGACCTCTGCCCGATACTTCTCGACATTGCGCATCTTCACGCTCTCGTAGCCGCGCACCATGTCGGGGAGGCCGGCGAGTTCGACCAGCGCAGGCATCTCGGCGTCGCCGACACGTCCGCGTTGCACCGCGGCCAGCAGCGAGTCGACGGTGTCCCGGTACTCGACGATCAGCGCGCGTTCGGTGCGACGGATCTCGTTGCGACCGAACGGGTCGAGTGGCGTCCCGCGCAGTCTCTTCATCTTCGCGAGCGCGCTCATCGGACGGTTCGCCCACGCACCGAGGGTCATCTTCTCCCGCATGCCCATCTGGCGCAGCGTCGGCGGATGCAACCGGATCGCGACCTCGGCGTCCTCGCCGAACTCATCGGCGACCCTCGCCGCGAAGCCGGCGTCCTGGGTCAGACGGGCGACCTCGTACTCGTCCTTGTAGGCCATCAACTTGTACAGGTTGCGCGCGACCGCATCGGTCAACGCGTCGTTGTCCGCGCCGCGGTGCACCCGTTCGACGACGTCGAGATACTCACGCGCATAACGCTCGTCGGCGTAGGCGATCAGTTCGTCGTAGCGGATGGCTACGGTCTGTGTCAGCTCGTGGTCGAAACCGCTCGCACGCGCCACGCTCATCGCGTGATCGGACGGCTCCGGTTCCGTGGTCGCGGCGCCGTGCAGTGAAGCGATGGTCGCGGATACCGCCTCGGCGTCGGCGACCGCCTGACGTCCGCGTCGGAAGGCCTGCACGTTGGCGTCCACCGCGACGCCGTTCAGTTCGATCGCCCGCTCGATCGACGAGGCCGAGATGGCCAGTGCACCTGCCTGATAGGCCGCACCCACCATGAGCATGTTGGCGAACTGCTCGTCACCGAAGAGTGCCGTCGACAGCGCTCCCGAGTCGAGGTAGAGGCCGCGGGTCACCTTGGCATCGATCGCCGAGTGGATCGCGGTCTCCGCCGGGAAGCCCACCGAGGTGTCGATGACCATGAGCCCGGTGGGCACCTGCGTCGTGGACACCACGGCGACGGTCTTCTCCGGTGCCGCGACCTTCAGGTTGACCGGATCGGTTCCGACCAGCGGGTCACAGACGAGGTAGAGGTCGCAGTCGTCGGAGGCGACCTTGGCGGCCTGCTCGACGTCGTGCGGCGCAACCTTGATGTCGCTGACGACGGCACCGCCCTTCTGCGCCAGGCCCGTCATGTCGACGGTCCGGGCGGCATGGCCGTCGAGGACGGCCGCCGTCGCCAGCACCTGCGACACGGTCACCACACCGGTGCCGCCGATGCCGGTCACCCGCAGCGAGAACGTGTCCCGCACGGCGGGCAGCGCCGGTTCCGGCAACAGTGCGTCGGGGATGTCGGTGGCACGAGCCCTCGCCCGCTTCGTACCCGGGGTGACGGTGACGAACGACGGGCAGTCGCCCTTCAGGCACGAATAGTCGAGGTTGCACGAACTCTGGTCGATCTGCGTCTTGCGTCCGAACTCGGTCTGCACCGGGTGCACCGACAGGCAGTTCGACTTCTCGCCGCAGTCACCGCAGCCCTCACAGATGCGTTCGTTGATCATCACGCGTGTGGTGGGGGTGGGCATGGTGCCGCGCTTGCGCTTCCGGCGCTTCTCCGCGGCGCAGTGCTGATCATGGACGAGAACGGTCACCCCGGGGACCCCGGCGAGTTCGGTCTGCACCTCGAGCAGATCGTCGCGGTGGCGGACCTCCACCTTCTTCGGCAGGCCCAGCGCGCGAGTACGTTTCGGGTCGTCGGAGGTCACGACGATCTTGCTGACGCCCTCGTCGATCAGGAGGGAGGTCAACCGCGGCAGGTCCATCTCACCGACCGGGTCCTGGCCGCCGGTCATGGCGACGGTGCCGTTGTAGAGCAGCTTGTAGGTGATGTTCTCGCCGGAGGCGACCGCGGCCCGTAGCGCCAGCGAACCCGAGTGCATGAACGTGCCGTCACCGACGTTCTGCACGAAATGCCGGGCGGAGACGAACGGCGCCATGCCGATCCACTGCGCGCCCTCGCCACCCATCTGCGTCACCCCGGCGACATCGCCGACCTGGCGCGGGTCCATGAGGAGAACCATCGCGTGACAACCGATCCCGGCGCCGACGAGGGTGTCCTCGGAGACCTTGGTCGAGCTGTTGTGCGGGCATCCGGAACAGAAATACGGCGTGCGCACGGCGAGTGGGAGCTCGATGCGGGTTCGACGCCGCGACCTCTTGTCGATCCACGCCTGCGCGGCGTCGACGTGATGGCGTGCGAGGCGATCCGCGAGACCGCGGGTGACGGCATCGACGTCGAGTTCACCGAAGCGGGAGAACAGGGTCGACCCGTCCTCGTGGACCTTGCCGACGATCCGCGGCGCACGCGGATGCCGGAACAGGATGTCGCGCATCATCGTCTCGATGAAGTCACGCTTCTCCTCGATGACGATGACCTCGTCGAGATCACCGCGCGCGGTGCCGAACACGAAGCGATCGAGGATGTCCCGCTCGATCGGGTACACCATCCCGAGCTTGAGGATGCGGATGCCCAGGCGGCGCAGGTCGTCATCGCCGATGTTCAGCAGGCGCAACGCCTCTCGGAGATCGAGGTAGGTCTTGCCGGCGGCGACGATGCCGATCCGGTCGTCGGGGGTCGACACCACGATCTTGTTGATCCCGTTGAGCCGCGCGTACTCCAGCGCACGGGGGATGCGGGTGGTGAGCTGATTCTGTTCGAGCTCCATCAGATTGGCGCCCAGCAGTCGGCCGCTCGGAACGTGGGGGCTGCGTCCGAGGTCACCGTAGGTGGGGATGATCCGGTCGGGATCGACGTGGGCGGTCGACGCGCCGTCGGCGACATGCGCCGAGATCTTCAGCGACGTCCACAGCCCGCTGACGCGGCTCATGACCGCCGCGTGTACGCCGAGGTCGAGGATGTCCTGCGAGTCGGCGGGGTAGAGGATCGGGATGTAGAGGTCGGCGAGGGCCATCTCCGACGCGCACGGCACCGTCGAGGACTTGGCGCCGGGGTCGTCGCCGACCAGCGCGACGGCGCCACCGGACGGATGCGTGCCGACGAGGTTGGCGTGGCGGATCGCATCGGTGGCGCGGTCGAGGCCGGGGGCCTTGCCGTACCAGTAACCGACGACGCCGTCACGGGGCGTGCCGTCAACGGTGGGAGCGAGGTCGGCGACCTGTGCGGCCACCTGCGAGCCCATCACCGAGGTCGCGGCGATCTCCTCGTTCAGGCCGGGCCGGTGGGTGATGTCGTAGGGCGCGAGCAGCGTGCGGCGGCGGGCGAGTTCGAGGTCGTAGCCGGCGAGGGGAGAGCCCTCGTAGCCGGAGATGAACGAGGCGGTGTTCAGGTTCTGGCGGCGGTCGACGCGGGCGCGGTCGCGGACCATGCGGACCAGGGCCTGGATGCCGGAGAGGTAGATGGTGCCCGACTCGCGGGCGTAGCGATCGTCGAGCGAGAAACCGTCCGTATGGGGCTCTGACGTGCGTGTTCTGGTGGTCGGCACCTGCTGGAAGCGTGCGCGGTCGTCTGCGAGGGTCATGGGGTTACCTGGCCTTCTATGTGCGGTGGTCTTCTCCGGTCGTGCCGGGGATCGACGCATCGGTTGTGTAGAGCCCGGGGATGGTGGGCCTGACACCACATTACGAGATGACGTGACGCGCGTCACGCGGACGGGGTGCGAGTTGTGGGCGTGACACCCGCCACCCGATGGCGTACCATTCCGCTCAGTTAATCCCTACTAACTGAAGGGTCGACGGTGACCAGCACGCTCGACGGCTTCCGGGCCGCGCACCAGCAGAATCTCGACCTGCTCCATCAGCGTCTGACGACGGTGGCCGCCGGCGGCGGTGCCAAGGCGCGCGAGCGCCACGTCTCCCGCGGCAAGCTGCTGCCCCGCGACCGCGTCGACGGCCTCCTGGACGTCGGTTCGCCGTTCATCGAGGTCGCCCCGCTCGCCGCGTTCGGGATGTACGACGACAAGGCGCCGGCCGCGGGTGTCATCGCCGGCGTCGGCCGGGTGGCCGGTCGCGAATGCATGATCGTGGCCAACGACGCCACGGTCTCCGGAGGTACCTACTACCCGGTCACGGTGAAGAAGCACTTGCGTGCGCAGGAGATCGCAGCCGCCAACCGGCTGCCGTGCATCTACCTCGTCGACTCCGGCGGTGCGATGCTGCTGCAGCAGGACGAGGTCTTCCCGGACCGCGACCACTTCGGCCGCATCTTCTTCAACCAGGCGAACATGAGCGCCGCGGGCATCCCGCAGATCGCCGCCGTCCTCGGTTCCTCGACCGCCGGCGGCGCCTACGTCCCGGCGATGAGCGACGAGACGGTCATCGTCCGCAACCAGGGCACCATCTTCCTGGCCGGTCCACCGCTGGTGAAAGCCGCTACCGGCGAAGATGTCTCGGCCGAGGACCTCGGCGGCGGAGCGATGCACTCCTCGGTCTCCGGCGTCACCGACCACCTCGTCGACAACGACCAGCAGGCACTGGCGAAGGTCCGTGAGATCGTCGCCACCCTCGGCCCGCGGGAGGCACCGCAGTGGGAGACCATCCCGTCGCGGGAGCCGCTCCGTCCGCAGACCGACATCTACGACGTGGTGCCCACCGACTCCCGCACCCCGTACGACGTGCGCGAGGTCATCGAGATCATGTGCGACGCGGGTGAATACACCGAGTTCAAGGCGAACTACGGTACGACCCTGGTCACCGCCTTCGCGCACATCCACGGCCACCCGGTGGGGATCATCGCCAACAACGGCGTACTCTTCAGCGAATCCGCCCTCAAGGGAGCGCATTTCATCGAGCTCTGCGACCAGCGTCGGATCCCGTTGATCTTCCTGCAGAACATCACCGGGTTCATGGTCGGCAAGGCCTACGAGCAGGGCGGCATCGCCAAGAACGGCGCCAAGATGGTCAATGCGGTGGCCTGTGCCCGGGTCCCGAAGTTCACCGTCATGGTCGGCGGCTCGTTCGGCGCCGGCAACTACTCGATGTGCGGCCGGGCCTACTCGCCGCGGTTCCTCTGGATGTGGCCCAACGCGCGCATCTCGGTGATGGGTGGCCCGCAGGCCGCCGACACCCTGGGCACGGTGCGCCGCAACCAGATCGAGCGATCCGGGGACACCTGGGCGGCAGAGGACGAGGAGGCCTTCAAGGCGCCCATCCGCGAACAGTTCGAGCGGCAGTCCGACGCCTACTACTCGACCGCGCGCCTCTGGGACGACGGCATCGTCGACCCGGCCCAGACCCGCACACTGCTCGGGCTCGCCCTCGAGACGGCGCGGTACGCGCCGCTGGCCGACCCGCGCTACGGCGTCTTCCGGATGTGAGAGCGGAGGCCGACATGCACACCCCGAGTTCACCCACGACCGACAGAGGACCGACCGTGAGCACCAGACCCATTCGCAGCGTCCTGGTGGCGAACCGTGGTGAGATCGCCTGCCGGGTGATCGACACGCTGCGCCGCCTGGGCATCCGCAGCATCGCCGTCTACTCCGACGCCGACGCGCACGCCCGGCACGTCCGCGAGGCCGACGTCGCGGTCCGGATCGGACCGGCCGCGGCGGCCCAGAGCTATCTCGACATCGACGCCGTGGTCGACGCGGCCCGCAAGACCGGTGCCGACGCCGTCCACCCCGGCTACGGATTCCTCTCGGAGAACCAGAAATTCGCCGCCGCGCTGGCGGAAGCGGGCATCGTCTTCATCGGTCCGCCGGCCGAGGCCATCGCGACGATGGGCGACAAGATCACCGCCCGCGCCGCGGTCACCGCGCGCGACGTGCCGGTGGTGCCGGGTCTCTCGCGTCCCGGCCTCACCGACGAGGACCTGATCGCGGCCGCCCCCGACATCGGCTTCCCGGTCCTCATCAAACCGAGCGCCGGCGGCGGCGGCAAGGGTATGCACCGCGTCGCCGACCCGGCCGAACTGCCTGCCGCACTACAACGCGCACGACGCGAGGCCGGCGCCGCGTTCGGCGACGACGCCCTGTTCCTCGAGCACTTCGTCGACACGCCGCGCCACATCGAGGTGCAGGTCCTCGCCGACACCCACGGCAACGTCATCC
>NZ_JSYC01000076.1:0-42635 GCF_054823965.1 Gordonia sp. GN26
CGCTCGGTCGGCGCTACTCGGCCAACAGACTCGCGCCCCCCGCCGGCGGTTCAGCCAGAGCCCGCACCGAATCCGGCGGCGTCTCACCGGAATACGTGACCGGCTCGTCGTAGACCGTTCTCATCGGTACGACGCCGGTCCACTCCTCCGACTCGATACCCGGACCGCCGGTGCGCGCCTTCGCGATCCACTGACCGTCGACGATCGGCAACCGTAGGGCCACGGTCGCGGCGAGTTCTTTGCGGGTGGTCTCCCGCACCTCGGTGACGCGACCCGGAATGAGCTTGTCCGACAACACCTCCAGCGCCGACTTCGCGTCGTCGACCGGCTCGAGGGCACCCCGCACCACCGCCGACCGGTAGTTGGCGGAGTGGTCGAAGAGGGTGTCGGCGATGACGAGCCCGTCCATCACGAACACGGTGAACGTGACGGGCGCACCGGCCGCGACATGCCGCAGCGCCCCGGCGCCGGTCGATCCGTGCAGCAGGATTGCATCGCCGTCGCGGGCGAAGAGCATCGGTACCGACCACGGCAGTCCGTCGACGACCGTGCTCAGCGTGCCGACCTTCGCCTCGTCGAGGAGTTCGTCGAGTGCGGCGCGGTCGGTGGCACGGGCGGGCTTCCGGGTGAGCGCGTCGAGCGGAGATGTCATGGCGCCCATCGTCGGGCACGGTCGCCGCCGGCTCAACCGATATAGCCGCCATATCCCTGTGCAACGAGGACCGAAGCTGTCCGCAATGGTTCGTAACGTGATTTTCACCAGCACGAATGATCATCAACGACGAACCGGAGAACACCGTGAGCACCTACACCACCCCCGAACTCAGCGTCGACGTCACCGGCGAGAAGCATGAACTCCTCACCCTTCTGCAGGACCAGCGCAACATGCTCAAGGTCACCGCCCGCAACCTCTCCGACGAGCAGGCCCGCAAGCAGACCACCGTGAGCACGCTGACGATCGGCGCCCTCATCAAGCACCTCGCCAACGGGGAGGAGAACGCCGCAAAGGTCATCACCGAGCGAGACGAGCACGCCGAATTCGACATGGGCCGGGCGACAACGGAATACGAGCTGACCGAGGGCGAGACCCTTGCCGGCTGGCTCGAGGCCTACGACCGCAACGCGGCAGCGCTCGACCGCGTCATCGCCGACGCGGAAAGCCTGGACGAACTCATCCCCCAGCCCACCGCGCCGTGGGCGCCCGAACGCGAGTGGTCGACGATCCGCACGATGCTCCTGCATCTGCTCCGCGAGACCTCCCACCACTGCGGCCACGCCGACATCATCCGTGAGGCACTCGACGGCCAGACCACCATGGGCGCCATCTCCGAAGGGCAGGACTGGGCCGACGCGGAATGGATGCAGTAACTCACTCGATGGTCACCACGCGACTGTGCCAACCGGTGGCACCCTCCGGAATGGGCGGCACCCGCTCCTCCGGTTGCGTCGCGCCGGTGGCGTCGGTCGCGCGGCAGTACAGCGTGTGTCGGCCGGGCGTGGCGTCCCAGGTCCATGTCCACTGCCGCCAGGTGTCGGTTGAGTACTCGGTGGCGAGGTCGGCCTGGTTCCACGGTCCGTCGTCGACGCGGACCTCCACCGAACCGATACCCCGATGCTGAGCCCACGCGGTCCCCGCGACGACCACCGGTCCCGCGGACGTCGTCGACAGCGGTGCCGGCCGATCGATCCGCGACGCCGTCTTGATCGGTCCCCGCACGCCCCAGCCCCGCTGGGTCCAGTAGGCCTCCGCTCGATCGAAGCGGGTGATCTCCCAGTCGACGACCCACTTGCACGCCGACACGTAACCGTAGAGACCGGGGATCACCTGTCGCACCGGATATCCGTGCTCGAGGGGCAACGGTTCGCCGTTCATGCCGACGGCGAGCAGGGCATCGCGGCCGTCCCGGATCGCCTCGAGCGGACTTCCCGACGTCCATCCGTCGACGCTGGTGGCCAGCAACATGTCTGCGTCGGCGTGTACCCCGACCTCGGCGAGGATGTCGCGCATCGAGTAACCGAGCCAGCGTGCGTTCCCGGCGAGGTCGCCACCCACCTCGTTGGACACGCAGGAGAGCGTGATGATCCGCTCGATCGCGGGCATCGACTGCAGGTCGTCCCACCGCAGCGTCATCTCGCGGTCCACCATCCCATGAATCCGCAACCGCCAGTCTCCCGTGGTCAGCTGCGGGACCTGGAGCGCGGTGTCGATCCGGTAGAACTCGCGATTGCCGGTGATGAACGGTGTCGCACCGTCGATCCGCAGCTCGGTACCCATCGGGACCGGCCTGCTCGCAGAGGTCGTGCGCGGCAACCGAAGCCCCATGCGTTCGGCGAGAGCGCCACCGGTGTCCGCGGCGCGGCGGGCCAGGCCGGCGCACACCGCACCTGTCACGACGACGACCCCGACGGCACCGACGAACTGGCGGCGGGACCACCCCCCTGAGCGGGACGCTTCCTCTTCGGACTCGTCTCCGACGGCACTCCCGCGCCCCAGCACTACCAGCACACCGGCGGCCACCAGCCCCGCGACAACCGGCGGAACGACGTAGGACGCCTCCATCGTCGGGCGGGTCAACGCCGCAATCACACCGACGGCCGCGAAGGCCACGACGATCAGAACCCCGGCGGGAGGGCGCTTGACCTGCAACACTCCCGCAGTCACGGCGATCAACAGGATCACCAGCGCCATACCTGCCAGCAGCGCAGGCTTGTCCGCGGTTCCGAAGCGGTCTATCGCGAACTCGCGGGCGAAGGCCGGCGCATGGTCGACGAGGAACGCCGCGACCGCGCGATACGGGGACGCGAACTGCGCGATACCGACCGCGACGAGTTCGCCGACCGCCAGGCCGCTTGCCACCGCGACGACACCGGACACCGCTGCCCGCACCGACGACTCTTGAAAGACTCGCACCATTGAACTCCGTTTCTGTCGAGGGGAGTTCGCGCGTCGACAGCGCCCGGATTGGATTGATCCGGAATCGGACCCATCCGCGACCACTCGAGCCGCGAATGACGTCATGAGTTCGGCCGGATGGTCGGACCACGACCTACTAGATTGGATGGGCCATGGCCATCAAACGAATTCAGCGCCTCGTGGTCGCGGCGTCCGGGCTGGTGTTGACCGTCGGCGTCATCGCCGGATGTTCCAGCGACGACTCCGATTCGGGCAGCAGCACTTCCACTACCACCGCCATGTCGTCGATGAACAGCGAGTCCGCCGACGCCGCGAGCGGGCCGGTCGGCCCCGGTTGTTCGGACTACGCATCGGCGAATCCCTCTGGCGCGGGCTCGGTTTCCGGGATGGCCATGGACCCGGTCGCCACCGCGGCGTCGAACAACCCCGAGCTGAAGACACTGACGCAGGCGCTGTCCGGCCAGTTGAATCCGGATGTGAACCTGGTCGATACGCTCAACAGCGGTGAGTACACCGTCTTCGCCCCCACCGACGCGGCCTTCGCCAAGCTGCCGGCCGAAACCGTCGAGCAGCTCAAGACCGACTCGGATCTGTTGACCAAGATCCTTACCTACCACGTGGTTTCGGGTCAGGCGACGCCGGACAAGATCGTCGGTGAGCACAAGACCCTGGAGGGTCAGACCGTGACCGTGACCGGATCGCCGGACATGCTCAAGGTCAACGAGGCGAGCGTTGCCTGTGGTGGCGTCTCCACCGCCAACGCGCAGGTCTATATGATCGACGCGGTCCTGACGCCGCCTGCCGCCGAGTGATTCTTGATCACAACGGCTCGCGGACAACGGGTTACGCATCGCTGAACCCGTAACTCACGAGCGAGAAACATGCCGGTTCCCTGGATGAGGACACCCCTCGTCCAGGGAATCGGCATGAGCGCGTTCAGTACTCGGCCATCCCGCGCCAGCCGGGTCTCCCTGGCGCCGGAACAAACGGGCACATCTGACCCATCCGAATGTCACACGGTGTCGAATGCGCTTGTGAGGCTGCTGTTCGCAGCAGCCGAAACGTTGTCAGAGAGATTGGATCAACGATGATCAAGCGTGTTCCCCGTATCGCAGGAGCGGTGACCGGACTGGTCCTCGCCGTCGGTGTGATCGCCGGCTGTTCGAGCGACGATTCCGATTCGTCCAACGAAACCACCAGCGCAGCAACCGGTATGAGCTCGATGAGTGCGAGCGCCGCCGCCGATCCGGCCGCGAACCTCGTCGGCCCCGGCTGTGCCGCTTACGCCGAGGCCAACCCCTCGGGCCCCGCGTCCATCGCCGGCATGGCAACTGTCCCGGTCGCCACCGCCGCGTCGAACAACCCCGAACTCACCACGCTCACCGCCGCGCTGTCCGGCCAGCTGAACCCCGACGTCAACCTCGTCGAGACGCTGAACAACGGTGAGTACACCGTCTTCGCCCCGACCGACGATGCGTTCGCCAAGCTGCCGCCGGAGACCGTCGAGCAGCTCAAGACCGACAAGGACCTGCTGACCAGCATCCTGACCTACCACGTCGTCGAGGGCCAGGCGACCCCCGACAAGGCTCTCGGCGAGCACACCACCCTCGAGGGCAAGAAGCTCACCGTCAGTGGCGAGGGCGACAGCCTCAAGGTCAACGACGCCGGCATCGTCTGCGGTGGCGTCACCACCTCGAACGCCCAGGTGTACCTGATCGACGCCGTGCTGACCCCGCCGGCCTCCTAGGAACATTCACGCAGATGTCGCGTAACGTGCTGTGCTCCACCACGTTGCGCGACATCTGCGTTTCGGTGCGTAAGCCTCCGGCCCGGTGGCCGACCCCAGTCGCGTGATTCCGTTCACAGGCGCTGCCAAGTGTTGCATGATGACACCACCCAGGCATCCCACGGAGGAGGTCCATGTGACCGAGATCGACGCCACCGACGCCGTCCGTTCAGCCACTGATCCCGAGCCCAGCTCGTCGTCGACAACGGAGTCCCCGCTACGGGACGTCATCATCATCGGAGCCGGCCTGTCCGGTATCGACTGCGCCTATCGCCTGCGCGAGCAGAACCCAGATGCCGACTATCTGATCCTCGAACGCCGCCCCCGGATGGGCGGCACCTGGGATCTGTTCCGGTATCCCGGTGTCCGCTCGGACAGCGACATCTTCTCGCTGAGCTATCCGTTCGAGCCGTGGCGCAAGCCGGGTGCACTGGCCGAGGGCGAAGACATCCGGAAGTACATCGAACACACCGCGCACAAGTACGGCATCGCCGAGCAGATCCGCTTCGAACGGCACGTCCTGACCGCGGACTGGGATTCCTCGACCGACACCTGGACGCTGGGCGTCGAGGTCGGCGACGGTGCGAACAAGCGCACCGAGACCTACCGCTGCCGGTTCCTGCTCTTCGCGACCGGTTACTACGACTACGACCAGCCCTACACGCCGCGTTTCGCCGGCGCCGACGACTTCACCGGGCAGATCATCCACCCCCAGCACTGGCCGGAGGACCTCGACTACCGCGGCAAGCGCGTCGTCGTCATCGGCAGCGGCGCGACCGCCGTGAGCCTCATCCCCAACATCGCCGACGACGCCGCACACGTGACGATGCTGCAGCGCTCGCCGTCGTACATCTTCTCGTCGAAGCAGAAGGCCTACCTGGCACCCGCCCTCAAGAAGTTGCTGCCGCCGGCCGCCGCCCATCGGGCGATCCGCCTCCGCTATGCGACGCAGACCGCGGCGATCGTGCACCTCACCCACCGCTTCCCGAAGCTCGGGCGCAAGTTGATCCGCGCGAACGTCGCCGCGAACCTGCCCGACGACTATCCCGTCGACGTCCACTTCAACCCGACGTACAACCCGTGGGATCAGCGTATGTGCATGGTCCCCGACGCCGACCTGTTCCACGGCATCACCGAGGGATCGATCGAGATGGTCACCGACCACATCGACCGCTTCGACGAGACCGGGGTGCGCCTGACGTCGGGGAGGCATCTGGACGCCGACATCATCGTCACCGCGACAGGCCTGCAGCTGCTCGGATTCGGCGGGACCCGGCTGCGCATCGACGGTGACGAGGTGAAACCGCACGACCGGTTCGTCTTCAAGAGCCACCTGCTCGAGGACGTCCCCAACCTCGCCTGGTCGGTGGGTTACACGAACGCGTCGTGGACGCTGCGCGCCGACATGACCGCGCGATCCGTCGCGACCCTCGTGAAGTACATGCGCGAGAACGGTTACACGCACGCCTATCCGCATCTCGGGTCCGAACCGATGACGGCGCAACCGCTGTGGGATCTCAAGGCCGGGTACGTCGAACGGTCGCCCGATGCGCTGCCGAAGTCGGGCACCCACGGGCACTGGAAGGTGCGCCACAACTACTACCGGGACGCGCTTGATCACCGCATCAGCAAGATCGACGACTCGATGGTGTTCGGTCGGATCTGAGGACGGCTCCCTGGCCCGAACGGTTGTGTCGGGACCGTCGGCGGCCGCGTTACGCGGTGTGGTCCAAACGGTCGAGATTTGGCGGCAGATGTCCGATCTGTGCTGGTCAGGCCTTGCCGGGCGTCTGATGGGGCGCTGATACTCGAACTCGGCGAGCGCCTCTGCCCGCCACGACCGCGCCGGTGTGGCCGGCGCGTCGGCACGAGGAGTTCGCCCCGATGACCTACCCGCCCGGTCCCCCGACCCATCCCTCGACGCCCTTCGGTGCGATCCCTCCTCGGCCCCGCAACCGGCAGGCACTCACCCTCGTCCTCGGCGCGATCGTCGTCGTCCTGGCCCTCGTGCTCGCGGCGGGGATCGTCTTCGTGGTGAAGGCCCGCAAAGGGGACATCTACGTACCCGGTCTCACGCTCACCGCGGTCAACGATCCCGGCATCGACCCGTTCACCGATCCGGTCCTCGTCGCCGGGGCGGGGAACCTGCCCGCGAACGTCGCCCTCACGGCGAGTGCCGGGGCACCGGACATGGGCGGCCGGGCGGTCAACGGGACCGAGGCCGGCCTGTACGCGACCGGCGACACCATGGCCTGCGACACCGCGGCACTGAGCAACCGCCTGATGGCCGATCCGGCGACGGCCGCCGCTTGGGCGAGCGTCTTCGGGATCAGCACGGCCGCCATCCCGCACTATCTCAACACCCTCACCCCCGTGGTCCTCACCGCAGACACCTGGGTCACGAACCACACGTTCACGACGGGCCGGGCGGAGCCGTTCCAGTCGGTGCTGCAGCGCGGCACCTCGGTCTACGTCGACGCCGCCGGAGTCCCGCGCGCGATGTGCTCCTGCGGGAACCCGCTGGCGCCGCCTGCCGCGGCACCGCTCGGCGGTTATCGGCTCGAAGGGCAGCCGTGGCCCGGCTACCAGACCCGAGAGGTGACCCGCATCGCCTACAACAACCAGAACGTCACCGCGGTGAACCGCACGACGACGATCGTCCCGGGAGCGCCGACGCCCGTCGCGAACGCCAACGGCGGGTCGGTCCTGCAGCTGCTGAACTTCCTCACCGGCGAGATCATCCCGCAGACGCTGGGGGGAATCCTCGACCTGTCGGGTCTGCCACCACTCTCCGAACTGCTGCCCACACCGGCATCACTGAACACCCCCTTCACGGCGGCCACCGACGACGACGCCGAACGCAACGGTCTGCTCGAGGCCGGCAACCCGGTCGCCGCCCCGGCCGTCGAGGAACGTGCCGCCGAGGACAACGGGCTGCCGGTCGGCGCACCCGCCTCCGACTCACCTGCCGACTCGCCCGCGGAAGAGCCGGGCTCGGGCGTCCCGGGTTCGGCGGAGGTGCCGGCCCCCGGTTCAGCCGAGAACCCCGCGTCCGAGAACCCCGCCGTACCGAGCCCACCGGAGACAGCATCCGTCCCGACCTCCTTCAGCGGTGCCGGTGACCTGATCGGCAGCTTCGTCTTCGACGACGCGGGCCTGGCCGTCAGCTGCTCGGCCCCGGCCGGCGCGACCTCTGGCACCATTGCCCTGACCTGCAGCGACGGCGTGCCGCGATCGGTGAGTGCCGCAGCGCTGCAGCGGGCCGCTGTTCTCGGTGCGACCGACGCGACGGGCGTCTGGACGCTGGCGCTGTCGTCCCGGGCCGTCGTGGTCCGGTCCGCCTCCTGGACCGTCGCGCAGCCGGAGATCCCCCGGTCGGCACCACCGGCGGAGACGTCGACCGAGACGTACGAGGCGCCGCCGCCGGAGGAGACCCACACCGAGACACCCACCACCACAGAGCCGACCACCGAGTACGTCCCGCCACCCGAGGAGCCCTCCCAGGCGCCCGAGTCGCCGGCGGAGGTGCCCTACTCGTCACCGGCCGCATGACAAGGTTCCGCCTCTGACCTGGTACTATGCTTCCGGTCCTGGGAAATCCGTCTGCGTGATCAGCCGGGTGTCCCAGAGCGGGGTACGGTTCGAGCAATCGTTCAGCAATAGGTCTGATCAACCGACCAACAATGTCGCCCCGGTCACCTAACCTGAACCCCGAGACGGGTTCGCGGTCGTTCATGTCTGAGCCGGCTCATCCGGGCTGTCCGTTGACGAACCGACACCGCAGCCACCCGAAAGCACGCTTCACACCCTTGCACTGGGCACTCTCGATCTCAGCGCACGAGAAAGGAAGTCGACATGACGCCCGACTTCACCGTGGACTCGAACATCGATGACGCCTGGCGCACATTCCAGTTGCACGTCGGCGACCGTCTGGCCAACCTCACCCCCGGCTCGACGCTCACCATCCAGCAGGACCCCCTGATCCCCGAAGGCCCGCACGGCAAACTGCGATTCACCCTCACCGGGTCGAACCGTCTGCGCTGCACCATCGACGACACCGATCTGCACCCCACCGAGGAGTACTTCCTCGAGCATCTCGAGATGCTCGCCGACCTCGGCTGGCGTCGGCTGCGCAACGGCACCCACATCTACGAGGTGGGCCGCCGACGCGTCGACGAACTCGCCCACACCACGGTGGCCACGCTGCGTCGGGTCTGGGAGGTCGTGCACCCGGCCTTCCTCGACCACACCCCGGCCGCGCGCGCCGAACCGCAGATCGAGGTCGCGGTCCAGCCCTTCGACGACGACCACCTCCGGGCGCTGCTCGTCGGCTCGCTCGAGGACCTGACCGGGTGCCGGATCCAGACCGACGCCGACGGCGACATCGCCTTGCCGACCAAGCCCGTGTCGTCGTGGCTGAGCCCGCGGTCCGACGCCCCCCGGCTCGAGTTCTTCGCCCGCCTGGCCGGCGACATCCCCGATCGCAGGCGCGCTGCCGACATCGTGGCGGCCCAGCCGACGATGGGTTCGGCGGTGCGTGTCCATCTCCTGCAGGACGAGGTCTTCGCAACCCTGACCGTCGAGTGCGCGGTCTTCCACCCCCACAACCTGAGCTCCGCGCTCGCCGAGTGGTTCAGCTTCCTCGCCGACTGCGCACCGAACGTCATCGAGCAGATCACGCAGACTGCGGCGCCGACCCGGCCGGAGACCGACGAGCGCCTTCCGGATGCGCTGCAGACCCTGCTGGAACTCGACCCCGACGGTCGGTCGCTGTCCGCCCACGAGGTCGCCAAGATCTGCCGCTACAACCAGGCCGACATCCTCTCGTTCATCTACACCTGCGAGGAGCAGTACCTCACCTGGCGGCGTTCGGCGGCCGAGGCGGTCGCATCCGCGGACTCGACCGAGGCCGACGCATGCCGGCACGAGGCCGACGCCTGGCGGGCCACGACCCACAATCTGCGCGCCGCGCTCCGGGTGGTCGTGCTCTCCGACGACGACGTGCCCGACCGTCGTCCGACGGCCAAGTAGCCGCGAACCGGACACGACTCGTACACCTGGTGTTCTTCCGGTAGTCCACCCGGAGGATTACGGTCCCGTACACGAGCGCAGTGGTGGTCCGTGCGCTATATCGGTAGTGGGTCTCCTGCGGGCGGCCCCGCACGGCATCCCATCGGAGCACTGCATGACCCTCACCACCGACCGCAGCACGCTGACGTTCGCCTTCCCCGAACTGGGACCCGACGCCCGCCTGCATGTCGTCTTCCCGAGGACCCTGCGCGCCATCGATCTTCGCGACCGCACCGGGCTGACCGCCGACACCACGTTGCGGCTCGCGCACGGCTCACCGACCGGAGACGCCGACGCCGTGATCCCGATGTGGCAATCGGAAGCGACCTGGATCGACTTCTCCTCTCCGCATCAGCACCCGTTCCTGGTGATGGTCGGCGTGGACGGGATCAACGCGATCAGCGGGGAGCCGTTCACCGGGACGCCCGACTTCGCCGCCGACGACTACCTCGAGGTGCCGACGCAGCAGACCCTGGCCTCGTACCGAACGCTCTCGGGTGATCACCGGCAGTTCGTCGCCCCGTCGATTCACACCGGTGCGAGACCGGACCCGGGCGGGATTCTGGTGCAGCTGACGGTCATACCGATGCGGGCCGAGGCCTGGGCACGACGCCGCCGCCACACCTCTGCGAGCACCTGCGTCCTCTGCGACATCTCGCGGGCCGAACAGGCACGCGCACAGCCGCGGACCGCGGCGCCTCGGGTCATCGGCCCGCTGGAGTCCGCCGACACCTGGCATCCGACCCGCATGGGTTCGGCGGCCGTCCGGATCGTCAACTCGGTGATGTGGGAGTCGCTGACCGGCGGCTCACCATCCCACTCCCCGCTGACGTGTGCGGACTACATCGACCACCGACTTCCCTGGCACACGAGCTTCGGTGAGACCACCCGGCATTCGACTCCGCTCTAGATCTCACCCGGGTGTCAGGAAGGCGTCGTAATATTCGTGTTCCGCAGGTTCGCCGGCGGCCGCCAGCACGAGGACCCCAGCCCTAAGGAGTGCGAATGTCCCCCGATTTCGATGCCGTCGTCGAGGCGGCATGGCGGGACTTCACCGACACCCTCGCGGGCCGCGTGCCGCAGCTCGTTCCCGGACAGTCGCTGGCGATCGTGGAGGCCGCGGCCGGTGGCTGGCGCAGGCGGATGACGTTCGCCGTCGCCGACGAGGACCGGTTGCGCTGCACCATCTCCGCGGGAGACCTGACGTGGACCGACAAAGACCGGTGGATGCGGCAGGCCACCTACATCGTCGACCGCGGCTGGTGCCGCCTGGAGGGCCGCAGCGCCTTCTGTTACGAGGTGGCCGACGACCGTTTCGGTGACCTCGCCCGCGCCGCCGTGCGAGCGCTGCGCGAGGTGTGGGGAGTCATCCACCCGTCGTTCGTCAGCATCGGCGACCCGTCGTACGCACGGCACCATCTGGCCTCGGGGTCAGCCGACGTGGAGAACACCGACGACGCACCCGGGACCGACGGACACGGCCGCGAGTTCGGGACCCACGCGCTCGACCCCGAGACAACCAACGCCGACACCATCCGCTTCGCCTCGCTGGCACATCCGCTCGACGCCCCGGCCGAGAGCGGCGTCGTGCCGCAGTCCAAAGATCATCTCGTCGAACTGGTCCGCGCGGCGATGGCCGCGGCCGGCCGGCCGGTGGTGATCAGTCCACGCAAGGCCATCTTCCTGCGATCGTCGGGTACGTCATTGCTGCGGCCCACGCGCGATGCCCGCGCGCTGGAGATCGTGACGATCCTCAGTTCCGCGGTACCGCCGCCGTCGGTCCTGGGGATGCTGATCAACGAGTTCTCCCCGCGCTGGCCGGAGATCGCGGTCGTGGTCCGCAACGGCCTGGTCTACGCGCAGCGCCGCCTCGACGTGGCGGTGTTCAGTCCCGCCAACCTCGACGCCGCGTTGCGTCGCTGGGACCAGTTCGCCGCCACCGCCCGCGCCGAGATGATCGCCCGGCTCGACGGTGACAAGACGTCCACGCACCGGTGCCGCGGCGAGCGTCTCCCCGGGGTTCTGATGGCACTGCTGCGCCTCAGCCAGAAGCCGGACAACACGCTGTCGCCGACCACCGTTCTGATCGCCTGCCGCCGCGATCCCGAACGCGTGCACGAGTTCTTCGACATCTGCGCGGCCGAGATGCGTGAGTGGATGGACAATCTCGCCTCGGCTCGCAAGGCGGAGCTCGGCGAGGACGAGATCGCCTTCTGCGAGGCAGAGCACCGCGCCTACGCCGAGGTGGCGCAGCTGCTCCTCAGCGCCATGGAGCTGACCTGACGCTCAGTCGGTCGACGCGTAGGACAGGTGAACCACGCCGTTGTCGAACGACTCCGTCTCCACCAGGGTGAGCGGCAGGTCGACGAGGCCGTCGAAGAGGCGTGCGCCGGAACCGAGGACCACCGGATAGACCAGCAGGTGCAGTTCGTCGATCAGCTTGTCCCGCAGCAGGGCTCGGACCAGCGTGCCGCTGCCGCTGACGTACAGATCGTGGGAGTTCCTGAGTTCGCGGAGCCTTTCGGGGTCGTAACCGCCGATGACCTCGGAGTTCTGCCAGCCCTTCGCCTCGTGGAGCGTCGAGGAGACCACGTACTTGGTGGTGTCGTTGAAGAACGGCGCACCCGGGTCGTCGTCGACGGTCCGTTCCGACCAGGCCGGCCCGAACATCTCGAACGTTCTGCGACCCAACAGGATGCCATCACACGACCCGGTGATACCGCCCAGCACCTCACCCATCCGGTCGGTGAACCCGTGCGGCATCGTGAAGGCGGGGTTCTCGTAACTGCCGTCGAGGGTGACGAATTCGTGGACATGGATCTTTCCCATGGGTTGCTCCTGTGCTCGCGGTCTGGCTGTTGTCACGATGTCAGACCCGCGGTCCCACCGGAACTCATCGGTGGCCGGCGGCGGCCGGCGGCGGCCGGCGAAACCACCCCGCGCCGGAGGAGGGTCGATTAGGGTTCGGCGCAGCGGGCCGCAACGAGGCGGCCCCGGAGGAGGTTCGCGTGGCCACCGTCCACACCGCAGCAGGTCCGATCGATTCCGCCGATCTCGGCAAAGTGCTTGTGCACGAACATGTCTTCATCGTCGGAGAAGAGTTCCGGCAGAACTACCAGGACGACTGGGACGAGGACGCGAAGGTCGCCGAAGCGGTCCGCGACCTGTCCGAGCTGAAGGAGCTCGGGATCGACACGATCCTCGACCCCACGGTCCTCGGACTCGGCCGGTACATCCCGCGCATCCAGCGGATCGCCGAACAGATCGACCTCAACATCGTCGTCGCGACGGGGCTCTACACCTACAACGACATTCCGTTCCAGTTCCACTACTCCGGCCCCGGGATGTTGTTCGACGTCCCCGAACCGCTGGTGGACCTGTTCACCAAGGACCTCACTGAGGGCATCGCCGACACCGGCGTCCGCGCCGCATTCCTCAAGTGCGCCATCGAGGCCGAGGGACTGACACCGGGCGTCGAACGGGTGATGCGGGCAGTCGGACAGACCAGTGCGCAGACCGGTGCGCCCATCACCGTGCACACCAACCCGCACACCCAGTCAGGGCTGGTGGCGCAGAAGGTGCTGGCCGAGGAAGGCGCCGACCTCACCAAGGTGGTCATCGGCCACTCCGGTGACAGCGTCGACCTCGACTATCTGATGCAGATCGCCGACGCCGGATCGATTCTGGGCATGGACCGCTTCGGTCTCGATCTGCTGCTGCCGTTCGAGGAGCGGGTGAACACGGTCGTCGAACTGTGCAAGCGCGGCTACGCCGACCGCATGGCCCTGGCCCACGACGCGTCGTGCTTCATCGACTGGTTCGACCAGGAGGCGAAGAAGCAGGCGGTGCCCAAGTGGAACTACCGCCACATCAGCGAGGACGTCCTGCCTGCGCTGCGTGAACGCGGGGTCGGCGACGCGGACATCACGACGATGCTCGTCGACGTCCCGCGTCGGTACTTCGAGTAGTCGCTGCTAGCGCCGTAGCGAGCGCTGGTAGCGGCGCATCCCGCGCAGCCAGCGGTCGTAGTCGGCGCCCTTCTGCCGGTACATGTCCAGCACCTCGGCGTGCGGGAGGATCAGGAACCGTTCGTCGGCAACGGCTTCCAGCACGATCGCGGCCACCGCACCCGGGGTCAGGACCTCACCGGCGGTCTCGACGGCCTTCTGCATCAGCTTCTGGTCCGTGGTCGCCGAATCGTCTTCGGGTCGCAGCAGCTTGGTGTCGACACCCATCGGGCACAGGCAGCTGACGCGCACACCGTCGTCGCCGTGGGTGATGTTGAGCCACTCGGAGAAGCCGACCGCCGCGTGCTTGGTGACCGAGTACGGTGCGTTGCCGATCTGGGTGAGCAGGCCCGCGGCCGACGCCGTGCTGACGAAGTAACCGCTGCCCCGCTCGACCCACTCGGGCACGAGTCGACGCGCCGCCCGGATGTGGCTGCGCAGGTTGACGTCGAACGCCAGATCCCACATCGCCTCGTCGGTGTCGAGGCCGCCGCCGCGGCCGATGCCCGCGTTCGCGAAGTACATGTCCACGGGCCCGAAGGTGGACTCGGCCAGGCGGACCGCCGCATCGATGTGCTCGTCGCTCGAGGCGTCGCCGGCGAGTGCGACCGCGGACTCGCCGAGGTCGTCGGCAACGCTGTTCGCCGACGCAGCGTCGAGGTCGGTGACCACGACCTTCGCACCCGCCTCCACCAGAGCGTGCGCGAGCGCACCACCGATCCCGCCTCCGCCGCCGGTGACGATTGCAACCTTGCCTGCGACGTCCATGGGATCTCCTTCGATCGGTGAGTCTGGTTAAAGACCTACCAGACCCGCGCGGAAGGCAGGACTCCGCGCTCACCATTTCCGCTACCGCTCACCAGTTGTCGGTGAGCGGGAACGGAACGAGTGAGCGAAACGTGCGGGCCTAGCCGGTCACCTCATCGACGTCGTCCAGGTCTGCCGACGATGCGCCGGTGATGATGTCGAGGACCCTGGGGTATTCGGGCGCGGTCGAGGTCACCACCGAGCCGTGGTTGCCGCCCGGGAGGAGCACCGCGGTGGCCTCGCCCCCCTGCTTGACGACGGCGTCGACGTATCGGCTCGAGTTGGCCGAGGAGACCATGCGGTCGCCGGTGTTGTGCACGGCGACCACCGGGGTCGTGGGATCGATGTTCTGGATGGGGTCGACCATCGCGTATCGCTCCGGGACCTGACGCGGGGTGCCACCCAGGGCGGTGACGATCCGGTCGTCGCCATGCGTTGCGGCATAGACCATGTCGAGAGGCCCGGCGAGCGACACCACGCGCGTGGGTCGGAACACGGGCCGCGCACCGACCTCGTCGTCATCGAGCTTGTGCCGGGTCCCGCCCCACACGGCGAGCTGGGCGCCGGCACTGTGCCCGACGACCAGTTCGTCGTCGGTGGTGATCTGCGGGAACTGCTTGTCCACCACTGCGACATGGTCGAGGGCGCTCGCGACGTCGCGGAACGTCGTCGGCCAGCCGCCGCCGGAGCCCACCCGTCGGTACTCGACGTTGTAGACCGCCATGCCGCGTTCGGCGAGATCACGCGCGAGCGGCTCGAAGATGTCCGCGCCCAACGCGCTCTGCCAGGCACCGCCGTGGATCAGGACGACGAGCGGGATCGAGTCGACCCGCTGCTCCCCCGCCGGGAGGTACAACTCAGCCCAGTTCTGTTCGCTGTCGGCATCGCCGGGCGTCGGGTACTCGAAACGATGGATGGTGACCTCGTCGAGGTATTCGGGCTCCTCGGTCGTGGCCGACGTCCGGGTGTCCACCGGCCCCGAGGCCAACGGGTCGTCGGCAGTACACGCCGACAATCCCAGGCCTGCGGCGAGGGCGATACCCAGAAAGCGAAGTGGGACAGGCGACCAGCGGGATCGCCCGCGCACTGCCGAGGTCAACGAAGGCAACAATTCTGTGCCTGCCTTTCTGGCCACGAGGCCACTACGCATTCTGCCGAATAGAGTAAAGCGACAGTAAAGGTGGGGTATTCAATTGGGGATCCGACGCGGAAAGCGAACGGCCACGGTGCCGATCGTCATCTCCGTTCTTTCCGTTTTGATCGCCGGTTGCGCCACTTCGGCGAATTCGGCCGTCCCTCAGCCGATACCGAGCGTCAGCACCACGTTGTCGCCGGCTCCGCCCCCACCACCGACGCGCCTGGCGTCGAATGTCCCGATGAAGCGGCTCGCACCGGGCGAGAAGCCGCCGCAGTTCATCCTGTTCTCGTTCGACGGGGTCGGGGTGTCGGAGAACTGGGATCTGTTCTTGCGCACCGCAGCCGAATCCGACGCGAGATTCACCGCGATGATGACCGGGCTCTACTTCCTCACCGACGCCAGGAGACGTCACTACCGCGGTCCCGGTTACCAACCCGGCGAGGCGGCGATCGCGTTCGGTGGATCCAAGGAGGACGTGATCGAGGAGATCACCTATCTCAACCGGACCTGGTACAACGGCCATGAGATGGCCACCCATTTCGTCGGCCATTTCTGCGCGGGCACAAGGAATCCGGGGAAGTCGTGGACCAGTGCCGAATGGCGCCATGAACTGGCGCAGTTCTTCCGGCTCATGACCCAGTGGCGTCAACTCAACGGAATCCGCACCGGACCCGATCTCGCTTTCGGCCCGGAGGCGGTGAAAGGCACTCGGACACAGTGTCTCGAGGGGTCGATGAAGGCACTCTTCCCCGCGTTGCGCGCCTTCGACATGATGTGGGACTCCTCGATGCCGGCGTCGCGGCCGGGCGTCTACTGGCCGACGAAGATCAACGGCATCTGGGAGTTCCCGGTCCCCTACGTGTGGTCGCCGGCGCTCCAGCAACGGCAGACCGCGCTCGACTACAACTTCTGGTACAGCGTCAACAAGGCGACCGACCGCCCCGCGGACCGGAAGCGCATCGCCAAGGTCGTCACGAGCACTTACGACTACATGCTGCGCCGTGCCTACGAGGGCAACCGTGCGCCCCTGGTCATCGCCAATCACCTGAACACCTGGAACGCCAACGCCTTCAACCCGGCGACCGCCGCCTTCATGCGTCGCGCGTGCACCAGGCCGGACGTCATCTGCGCCACCCATCAGGACGTCATCGCCTGGATGGAGTTGCAGGACCCCGCCGTCTTGAAGAAGTGGCGGTCGATGGCCCCCGTCGCCGTCGACGCACATCGCTAGAACTCTTCCCCCGCCAGCTCACCCGACGATGGGATCACCTGATCGACAGCGGCACCGACGTCGTCGACCCGCCGGCGCGCACCGTGGCGGACAACGGGTTCCAGCCGGTCCAGATGCTGACCGGGATGTCGGCCTTCGCACCCGGACGCAGGGTGATCGGCATGCTGGTGACCGCGTTGCGGTCGATGAAGGTGTCGCTGCGCTCGACGGCGACCTGGAACTTCTGCGCACGCCCCTCGCTGTGCACGCTCACCCCGGTCGGCGTCGCACCGACGGAGACCGACGACCCCGGCCCGATCACGAGCTGGGAGGTGTCGGTGGACACTGACCGCAGCGAGTCCTCGGTCGCCACTTCGAACTCCGCGGACGTCGGAGCAGACGAGGTCACCCGTACCGCATGACGCGCCGGGTCGATGTCCAGGGCAGCGACAGCACCGGACGGCACCTCGAGATCACCGACCGCGACCGCGCCACCCGCGCTCAGGACGGTCGTGTTGATGTCGGCGGTCCGGCCTGCCTCGACACCGTCGACGACGATGCGGAACCGCTTGCCGGCCGGCACGGTGAATCGTGCGGTGTTGTCGTTGTTGAGCAGAAGTTGCTGGTCGACACCAGGAATCGGCTTGCCGGACAGATCGGTGACCCGGACGTCCCAGTCGACGTCGCCCACACCTCGCGCGGTGCCGTTGGTGTCGCTGACCAGGACAACGGTGTCATCGGAGCGCAGGTCCGGATCCTGGTGACGCGCCAGCGCCTCGGCCAGCGGGACGAGCACCATCTTGTTCGTCGGCGAGCCCTGGTACAGCATGGTCGGCTCCGACGGGTTGGTCGCCGTCGAGTAGTACCAGGTGTCCGCGGCGGGATCGACCACCACCATCTTCTCGACACCTGGGAAGTTGTTGTCATACACCACGATTCCATGTTTTCCGCCGCCGAGATCGCGTAGGGCGACGGGGGTGATCGCATGCCCGGCCGTCGGCTCCTCGCTGTCGAAGATGGCGAGGATGTAGTTGTCGTCGCGCGCCCACGCGGTGCGCAGCTTCGACAAGGCCTGCGGCGCTGTGACCGCGGAGGCCGCGAGGTCCGTGGGCGGGAAGCCCTGGGTGATGAACAACCGGGCGATCAGTTCGTCGAGCGGCCCCGACGCCGGCATGCTGTAGACGCTCTGTCCTGGCAGCGCCAGCGGGAACTGGCTCAGCCGCTTCGTGTTGTACAGGCCGGCCAGCGCCGCCATGCCGTAGCAATGACCGCCCCTCATCGACGCGTTGAATTCCGCCATCACGAGTTCGGCGACGGTGGTCGGCGAACAGATGCCGAGCACGATCCGGGCGCACACCTCGTCGCCGAAGACCGCGCGCATGCCCTCGGTGGTGAGGCCGCGCCGATGCAGCGCGTCGTTCGGTCCCCAGTTCTCGAACGAGAAACCGTCCCGCTTGACGTCGAAGCCGGAGTGCGCGACGACCTTGCCGGCCTTCGGGTTCACGACGGGTGCGGCACCGGCGGTGTCCGCTCCCGCAGTGAGGAATGCTGCAGCTGCTGCGGCGGCGAGACCCGCAGCCGAAAAACGGACTGACCAGCGAGAACGAGACCCGGTATTGAGCATTGCAAAACAGTAGCGGACAAATCGGGCTCAACGACCTCTTCCGCCCGATATCGGCTGACCAGACGATCAAGATGTCACGGATTTGCCCAGCCGTACGAGAGTTCGGTCAGCAGGCTCGACGGGCGAGCGTTCGGCGTGCGATCCGCGCGACCGCCTCGTCGATGAGCCGCCCGGCGCTGTCGGTGGCTGCGGCACCACCCGCAACGTCGAACGCTGCGAGTACATCCTGCGCCGAGGCGATCTCGGCGTCGGTCGGTGCCATCCCCGCGCGAGCCGGTTCGATCTGACGCGGGTGGATACATGCGCGACCGAGGAACCCGAGTCCGGTCAGCTGTCTGGTCTCCATTCGAAACGATTCGGGTTCGTCGATCACCGGCGACGAGGCCCCGAGCGGAGGCCGGATGCGAGCCGCGGCCGAGGCAGCGACCACTTGCGAACGCGCCCAGAGAAGTTCGTTCCCGACAACCGCTGTCACTCCGAGATCTGCGGCAAGGTCGACCTCGCCGATCTGGAGGAACTCCACCCGTGGTCCGGCAGCGATCGCCGCCGCGTTGCACAGCCCGGCGCCGCTTTCGATCAACGGCGATACGGGGGTCCGTGGGCGGTCCGACTGTTCTTCGAGGTCGGCCAACAATTGATCGACGCGTTCGAGAGTCGCGACGTCCTCGCATTTGGGCAACCAGATCCCGTCCGCACCGGCCTGGACCGCCATGGCGAGGTCATCGATCAACTCGGACCCGGGATTGACCCGGACCCACACCGGCACCGCGGGGTCGCGGTCTGCGAGCCAGGACCCCACCGCGATGCGTGCGGCGTCCTTCTCCGCGACGGGAACCGCGTCCTCGAGATCCAACACGACGGCGTCGGCTCCCGAGGCGGTTGCCTTGTCGAATCGCTCCGGCCGGTCACCGGGAACGTAGAGATAGATCAGCTCGCTGCTCGCCGAACCCGCGGTCATCCGACGGTGACGCTGCCGTTGACGAGGGCCTTGGCGATGACCGTCCTCATGATGTCGTTCGTCCCTTCACCGATCGACATCAGCGGGGCATCCCGGTAATAGCGTTCGACGTTGAACTCGGTCGAGTAGCCGTATCCACCGTGGATGCGCATCGCCTCGAGACTCGCGGTGATCGCCGTCTCCGACGCGAAGTACTTGGCCATGCCGGCTTCACCGTCGACGCGTGCACCCGAATCCGCCTTGGCGGCGGCCCAATACGTCATCAGCCGGGCGGCCTGCAACTGGGTGGCGATGTCGGCGAGCTTGAGCTGGATCGCCTGGAAGTCGGAGATCGGCTTGCCGAAGGCGGTGCGCTGGCGTGAATAGTCGAGGGCCGCGTCGTACGACGCCTGCGCGATGCCGACGCTGCGGCCGGCGATGTTGAGCCGCCCGATCTCCAACCCGGACAACGCCTGCTGCATGCCGCGTCCCTCCACCCCGCCGAGCAACGTCGATGCGGGCACCCGCACCTCGTCGAGGAAGATCTCGCAGGACTCGGTGCCCTTGTAACCGAGCTTGCCCAGATCGCGCTGGACCTCGAATCCGGGGGTGGTGGTGTCGACGAGCAGGATGCTCATTCCCTTGTGCGCGGGCGTCGTCGACGGGTCGGTCTTGACCAGTACCGGCAGCACATTGGCGTGGCGGGCGTTGGTGATCCAGGTCTTGGTGCCGCGGATGACATAGTCGTCGCCATCGCGCGTGGCGGTCGTCTTGATGCCCTGCAGGTCGGTGCCTGCACCTGGCTCGGTCAGGCCGATGCCGGTACGGCATTCACCGCTCGCCAAGCGGGGCAGCCACTGCTGTTTCTGTTCCTCGGTGCCGTGCCGAGCGATCATCCAGCATGCCAGGTTGTGGCTGCCGAGGATGCCGGCGATCCCCATCCAACCGCGCGCGAGCTCCTCGTAGACGAGGGTGAACGAGACCATGTCGAGCGCGAGCCCGCCGTACTCCTCGGGGGTGGTGATCCCGAACAAGCCCATGTCCCGCAGTCGAGCGACGATCTCGGTGGGATAACGGCCCGTCCGTTCCCATTCGTTGGCGACCGGGATGATCTCCTTGTCGACCAACTGCCGGAGCGCCGCCCGGAAGTCGCGCTGTTCTTCGGTGAAGCTGAAATCCATTGGCTGATCCTTGTCTTGGCTGGGTCCGATCGCCAGGGCACTCTTCGGACCGGTGATCGGTGATGACGATGTGTACGTCGACGGTCAGCCGACGACGGTCACAGCGAGCGAGGTGATCGACTTGACGGACGGGGCGCCGGCCAGGCCGAGGACGGCCTCGACCAGGGCGTCCACCGCGTCGCCGGCACCGGCGTTGCCCCGGAACTTCTCCGTCACCGCGGCATCGTCCATCGGCCGGCCGGAAGTTCCTCGGCTGCAGGCAACCTCGCCGACGAGCCGGGTGGAGTCGGCGAGGGTGATGACCGCCCGGCCGGCAGCGTCGGCGGCCGGACGATCATCGGGCACGGGGACGATCTCCACGAGTGCGGCGGCGGCCGCCACCTCGGGACGGGCGATCGACTCGGCTCCGTAGGTGTCGACGGTGACCGCACCATCGTGGACGAGAGCGGCCACGCTCCACGGCAGGTCGAACTTCGCGTCGTAGACGCTTCGAGGGCTGCGGGTACCGGTGCCCGGCCCACACACGATGTCGACGCTGTCGGGATGCACGTCGACGGAGATGGAGGTGATCTGCGACGTCGTCACCTCGACTCCTTGTCGCGCAGCGTCGGCGAGCGCATGGGAAACCGCGTCGAGCGAGGCATGCATGAGCTGACAGCTCGGGTACGGCTTGATCCCGATGTGCGCGCTCTCCCAACGGGTTCCGAGTTCCGCGACGATCGCCGCGGGATCGACGTCGCGGTCGGCGAGCGCGCGATACAGCCCGCGCCGACCCTCCAGCACCGATTCGGGTCCGCTCGCACCTTCGCGGGCAAGACGTGCGGCGAGGACGCCGCTGAACCCTGCGTTGCCCGGGTGCAGGATCTTGGTGTTCGCGCCGGTGTCGAGGAACTCCAGCAGGCCGCCCGACGACGACGCGGCGATGCCGATCGCATCGGTGAGACGGTCCGCCCCTTCGCCGTAGAGCAGTCCTGCGGCGACGGCCCCCGCGAGTGGGCCAACGACCGCGGTCGCGTGGAGGCCGCGGGCATGGAATCCGTGCGGTGCGGCGGTACCGAGACGACAGGCGACTTCGAGCCCGGCGACAAGAGCCGTGACGGCCTCCGCACCTGAGGCTCCGACCTCCTCGGCGACCGCGAGGACAGCCGGGGCGACGACCGTCGTGGGATGCACGAGAGCACCGGCGTGGGTGTCGTCGAAGTCGAGGGCGTGCATCAGCACGCCGTTGGCGAAGGCCGCGGCGGGAGCCGAGATGGCCTCGGAGTCACCGAGCGGGTGTGACTGTGCCGGTCCGCCGAGTCCGCGGGCCACCGCCAGCCCGGGGCCGCCCTGATCGCGGCGCCGGGCACCTATCGCATTCCCGACGCCGTCGAGCAGATGACGAAGCGCGGCCCGACGCGTCTCCTCGGGGATCGCTTCGATTCTCAGGCCGGCGGCCCACTCCGCGAGTCGGCGGGCGGTCATGGCGTCGCCTGCCCGATCGTTCCGAACGCACCGTCGTCGACCAGGCCCTTGATGTCCTCAGTGCTGTAACCGAGCAGTTCCATCACCTCGTCGAAATTCTCGTTGCGGCGCGGTGCCCGACGATACTCGGCCGGTTCGTCACCGAACCGGACCGGCGAGGTGACCTGGCGTACCTCGCCCCACACCTCGTGCTCTGTGCTGGCGATCAGACCGCGGGCCAGGGTGTGTTCCTCGGTCAGCGCCTGCTCGACGTCGTTGATCGGGCCGGTGGGAACCCCGGCCTCGGTCAGGAGCGAGACCCAGTGCTCGACCGTCGCCTCGGCGAACCGCTTCTCCAGCACGGGCAGCAGTTCGTCCTTGTTCTCTCCACGGGCGGTGAAGTCGGTGAACCGCGGGTCCTCGAGCAGCTCGGGCAACCCGATGGTCTCGGCCAATCGCACCCAGAACTTCTCCTTGGCGCAGCCGACGACGAACCAGCCGTCGGACGCTTCGAAGGCCTGGAAGGGCACCAGAGACGGGTGTGCCGAGTTCTTGGTGCGTCCCGGCCGGTATCCGGCGTTGAGGTGCCAGGCAGCCGGGTAGGTGAGCATCGAGATCGCGGTGTCGTAGAGCGACACGTCACAGTCACCGCCGATACCGTCGCGGCGCGCGGCGTGCAGGCCGGACATCAGACTGAGTGCCGCGACGTACCCACCGCAGAAATCGACAAGGGAGAGACCGGATTTGGTGGGAGGTCCGTCGGGATCACCGGTCAGGTCCATCCATCCGGCCAGGCCCTGCAGGATGTAGTCGTACCCGGGCTGCTCCGCGCGCGGACCGGTCATGCCGAACCCGGTGAGGCTGCAGCACACGATCGCGGGATTGAGGTGTTTGAGGTCGTCGTAGGTGATCTTTATCTTCGCCGGCACGTCACCGCGCAGGTTCGAGTACACCGCGTCGCTGGTTCGGACGAGATCTTCGAAGACCCTGCGCCCACCCGGGGTACCGAGATCGAGCGACAGGCTGCGCTTGTTGCGGTTGAAGGTCTCGAAGAACAGTGAGTCCTCGCCCTTGTTGTAGGGCGGGACGTACCGTCCGACGTCGCCGCCGGACTTCGGCTCCTCGATCTTGATCACGTCGGCGCCGAGATCGGCGAGGTGCACGCTGCCGAACGGCCCCGCACCGTACTGCTCGACCGCGATGATGCGGACGTCCTCGAGCGGCCTCACCGCGTGACCTCGGTGGAATCGGCCTCGGTGGAATCGGACTCGGGCGCTGTCAGTTCGGTCAGGGACGGTCCCTTGACCTCCGGGAAGTAGTTCTGCCCGATTCCGCTCTCGCGGGTGGCCACCATGACCGAACGCTTCCAGGACACGACGACATCGCCGTCCTGGTTCACTCCACGGGTGGTCATCGACACGATGCCGGCATACGGTCGCGACTTCGACTGCCGCAGACCGGTGCAGATGCTCTCGGCGTAGATGGTGTCGCCGACATAGACGGGATGCTGGAGCCTGACGTCGGTGAACTGCAGGTTCGCGACCGCGTTCTGGCTCATGTCGATGACCGAGAGTCCGAGCACCAGCGCGATGGTCAGACCCGAGTTCACGATCACCTTGCCGTCGGTGATCGGATTCGTCCGGGCGAGGTGTTCGTTGAAGTGGTTCTGGTTGGTGTTCATCGTCAGGCACGTGATCCACGCGTTGTCGGTGTCGGTGATCGTGCGGCCCATCGGGTGCTGGTAGACGTCGCCCACGACGTAGTCCTCGAAGAAACGTCCGAGCGTGGCGGGATGGGTGGTCAATGGTCCTCCTGAGGGGGTGCGGCGTCCCGAAGATGTAGCGCCGTGACGCGGACCACCATAAACCTCTGATCTTTTGACCGTCAAGGCCGCGCCGCTCCTGGATGTTTGACGAATTTCGTCTCTAGGGTTGCCGAAACAATCGGAGGTATTGCAAGATGCACTCGAGCGGACTTATGGCTCAGATCACTTCTGTCACCGGCTGATCGCATCGATCCGGCGGCGGCGTGACGGCTTTGGAATAGGAAGCGAGTTTCGATGAAACGAATCGGCGTGGATGTGGGCGGCACGTTCACCGACCTGGTCCTGTGGGACGACGACGGGACGGTGACGGTGCACAAGACGCCGTCGACCAACCACGATCCCTCGATCGGCACGATGGACGGGATCGAGGTGCTCGCCCAGCGCGCAGGCATCGACGTCGCCGACATCGAGATGTTCTTCCACGGGACCACCGTGGCGACCAACATCGTCCTCGAGCACAACGGCAGCGACGTCGGCATGATCACCACCGACGGGTTCCGCGATCTCCTGCACATCGCGCGCAAGAAGCGTCCGCTGAACTACTCCAACTACCAGGATCTGCCCTGGCAGAAGTGGCAGCTGGTGCCGCGCCGCAACCGGCGCACGGTGCCGGAACGCATGGACGCCGCAGGCAACGTGCTGACCCCGCTCGACGAGGACGCGGTCCGGCGTGAGGTCGCGCTGCTCCGCGAACGCGGGGTCGAGGCGATCGCCGTCGCGTTCCTGCACGCCTACCGGAATCCCACCCATGAGCAGCGGGTCCGGGAGATCATCGCCGAGGAGTACCCCGGCGTGTTCGTCTCCCTCTCGAGTGACGTCGCCTCGCAGTACCGCGAGTACGAACGCTTCTCCACCACCGCCCTCAACGCCTTCGTCGGCCCCAAGACCTCCCGCTACATCGAGAACCTGGCCGGGAAGGCCAAGGCCGCACAGGTCGGCGAGGACGTCCACCTGATGACCTCGGCCGGCGGTCTCGTCACGTCGCGGAGCGCGAGCGAGGTCCCGGTATCGCTGCTGACCAGCGGTGTCGTCGCCGGACTTCTCGGCGGCTGCTTCATCGGCAAGGCCTCGGGCTACCCGAGCGTCATCACCCTCGACGTGGGCGGCACGTCGGCCGACATCGGCGTCGCACCGGACGGCAAGCTCCGGATGAAGCACCTGCTCGACACCCGCATCGGTGACTATCACGCGATGGTCCCGATGGCCGAGGTCGACACGATCGGCGCCGGCGGCGGATCGATCGCCAGCATCGACGAGGGCGGCATGTTCCGCGTCGGGCCGCGCAGCGCCGGTGCCATGCCGGGGCCCGCCTGCTACAACCGCGGCGGCACCGAACCCACCTCCACCGACGCCATGGTGGTCATGGGATGGCTCGGAGCCGACAGCTTCCTGTCCGGAACCATGGAGGTGAAGCCCGAGCTGGCGACCGAGGCGGTCAAGACCCACATCGCCGACAAACTCGGTGCCGATCTCGAACATGCCGCGATGGGCATCTTCCAGATCCTCGCCCACTCGATGACCGAGGCCATCTCCCTGCACTCGGTGCGCAAGGGCTACGACCCGCGTGAGTTCTCGCTGGTCGCCGAGGGTGGTGCCGGGCCGCTGTACGCATGGCAGATCGCCGAGCATCTGGGCATCCCCCGCGTCATCGTCCCCGGCCATCCCGGGATCACCTCGGCGGTCGGCCTGCTGACCACCGACGTGCGGTACGAGGTCCCCACCACGGTCTGGACCTCCTCGGCCGAGCCCGATCTCGAACTGCTTCGACGCGAGATGGACCGACTCGCCGACCAGGCCGTCGCCCAGCTACGCGCCGACGGCATCGCCGACGAGGACATCACCCTCGAGCGCAGCGTCGACTGCCGTTACGTCGGACAGGGTTACGAGCTGCGCGTGCCTGCTCCCGCCGGCGAGATCACTGCCGAATGGGTCGAGCAGACCGCGGCCACCTTCCACGAGGTGCACGGTCGCACCTACTCCCAGCGCTTCGACGACAAGCCGGTGCAGCTGGTCAACATCCGGGTGACCGGTGTCGGCGCGGTCGAGCACATCCGCATCTCGGAGATCGAGAAGGGCGACGCCGACGCGTCGGGAGCGATCAAGACCACCACCCAGGCGCTGTTCTGGAAGAACGACTCCGCCGATCCCGAGTGGGTCGACACCCCGATCTACGACCGCGCATTGTTCAAGGCGGGCAACACGTTCGAAGGTCCGGCGATCGTTCAGCAGTTCGATTCGACGACGATCGTCGGCATCGGGCAGAAGGCCACGGTCGACGCCGTCGGTCACATCATCATCGAGAGGAGCGCCTGACATGGCGAAGACCCTGATGCCCACGGACGGCGTCTCCCTTGCGGCCGAGGCGAATCGGACCTGGGACACCGTCGAGGTGGACCCGATCACCCTGCGCGTCATCGGCGGCGCCCTCAACTCGATGGCCAAGGAGATGGCGCAGGTCCTCTACCGCATGGCCTACTCGAGCCTGATCCGCGAATCCGAGGACCTCGGCGCCGGCATCTTCGACGTCAACGGTCGCGAACTGTGCGAATCGGATTCGACGCCGATGCACTGCGGTTCGATTCCCGCGTACATCCGCGGCGTGAACCGGCGTCTTGCGGGCACCTACAAGCCGGGTGACGTGATCCTGCACAACCACCCGTACCACGGTGCGGCCCATTCCCCCGACTACGGCGTGATCATCCCGATCTTCTGGGAGGGCGAGCACATCGGGTTCGCCGGCTGCACCGGTCACGTCTCCGACATCGGCGGCAACTTCCCCGGCTTGTGCATGGACGTCGTCGACGTCTGGGCCGAGGGCAAGCTGATGGATTCGATGAAGATCTACGACGGCGGCGTCCGCAACGACATGCTGATCCAGCACATCCTGGACAACGTGCGCACCCCGGAACAGAACCGCGGCGATCTCGAAGCCCTCATCGCCTGCTCGCGTATCGGCGAGAAGCGCTTCATCGAACTGCTCGAGAAGTACGGCCTCGACGTCGTGATGAGCGCCGCGGACCGGTGGATGGACTACTCGGAGGAGATGCTGCGCAGCCGCATCCGGGCGATCCCGAACGGGAGCTACGAGGCACCCATCGGCTACCTCGACGACGACGGCAAGAACCGCGGTGTGCCGTTGAAGGTCGCGGTGCGCGTGCAGGTCGAGGACGAGGACGTGCTGATCGACCTCACCGGTTCCAACGACCAGGTGCCCACGGCGTTCAACGTGCCCTTCGAGGGTTCCGTCCTCCCGGTGGCCGTCAGCGCCATCCGCACCATCCTGCTCGACGAGCACCTCACCGAGGAGTTCGTACCGCAGAACGACGGGTGTTTCCGTCCGGTGCGGGCGTACGCACCCGAGGGCACGATCTTCAACCCGGATTTCCCGGCGTCGTGCTTCGCGCGGTTCTCCCAGGTCAACCGCATCTTCGACTCGATCAACCTGGCCCTTGCACCGGTCCTGCCCGAACGGGCGATCGCCGGGTCGTCGGCCGCGCTGTGCGCTATCGCCTACTCCGGTCTCGCCGAGGACGGCGAATCGTACTGGGTGTACATCGAGATCAACGAGGGTTCCTATGGCGCACGTAACGGCAAGGACGGCATGGACGCCGTCGACGCCCTGATGGCCAACACCCGCAACAACCCGATCGAGGAACTCGAACTCAACCACGCCATGCGCGCGGAACGCTACGAGCTCCGCGACGAGTCCCCGGCTCCCGGGCAGTGGCGAGGCGGCATCGGAAGCGTGCGCACCTGGTACATGGAGACCGACACCTTCCTGGGCTCGGAGGCCGACAACCGCACCGATCCGCCGGCCGGCGCACTCGGTGGCGGCGACGGCGCGTCGGGATCGTTCATCCGGAACCCCGGTACGCCGGAGGAAGAGGTGCTGTTCTCCAAGGTCACCCAGGAGGTCATCCACGCCGGTGACCGGCTGGAGATCCGCATGCCCTCGGGTGGCGGTTTCGGCGACCCGTTCCTGCGTGATCCGTTCGCTGTGCTGTCCGACGTGTGGGACGAGTACCTCACCGCCGAGGAAGCACGCCAGGACTACGGTGTCGTCGTGAACACCGACACCTGGACCGTCGACGCAGAGGCAACCGAGCAGCTGCGCGGATCCCGGGTGGCATCCTGACCAGTCCGTTCGAAGGGGCCGGCCAGACCGCCGGCCCCTTCGGCACGTCTCGGACACCCTCTGACGACGTGGTTGCCGTCGCCGACCGCCTGAACACGGTCATCTCGTGGGTCCCCGTCGGGCTCGGTGTCGATCCGAGTGGTGCGCAGGGCCCACTGAACGGTGTCCGGATCGGGGTCAAGGACAACATCGAGGTCGCGGGCGTGCGGTCGACCTGCGGGTCGGCATATTTCGCCGATCGGGTGGCCGATCGGGATGCCACCTGCGTCGCGGCACTCAAGCGCGCCGGGGCAACCATCACCTCCACGCTGAACCTCGCCGAATTCGCCGTGGGTGTCACGAGCCAGAACTCGGCGTCGGGCGGTCCGGTGAACCCCTGGGACGCCGACCGGGTACCCGGCGGTTCCAGTGGTGGTTCCGGCGTCGCGGTGGCAGCCGGTGTCGTCGACGTGGCACTCGGCACCGACACCGGCGGTTCCATCAGACTCCCCGCGGCCTGCTGCGGGGTCACCGGTCTCCGACCGTCGACCGGAATCCTGGACATGTCCGGAATCTTTCCGGTCAGTGCGGATTTCGACACCGTTGGGCCGCTCGCGCGGACGGCCCGACAGGTACGTGAGACGTTCGCGGTGCTCACCGGCTCGGACATGGCAGGTGTGGGTGCCGACTCCCTGAGGGTCGCTGTCCCACGGCCGTTCGTGACCGCCGACGTCGACCCGGCCATCGTCGACGCCGTCGACAGTACCGTCGAGCTGCTCCGACGGTTGGGGCACCGGGTCGTGGAACACCCTGTGCCGCACAGCGAGTCAGCACAGGATGTGGTCTACACACTGATCTATTCGGATCTGGCGCGGACGCACGCCGAACGACTGCGCGATGAACCGACCCGGTTCCAGCAGGCCACCCGCGAACGAATCGCCCTGGGATTGACCATCTCCGACGAGCAGCGAGCAGCTGCACTGCGGCAGCGAGACCTGTTCCGGGCGGCGATGACCGACCTGTTCGGAGAGATCGACGTCGTGCTCACCCCGGCGATGCCGGTGGATGTGCCGCGGCTCGGTGTCGGTGAAGCCGTGGTGACCCAGGCGCGCCGGATGGGGCAGCTGACCTATCCGTGGTCGCTGCACGACGGTCCGACACTGGCACTGCCGGTCGGCGTGCATCCGTCCGGTATGCCCATCGGCGCACAGTTGACGGCGGCGCGTCTGCGCGAGGGGACTGTTCTCGCGCTGGCCGAGCAGGTGCAGGAGCACAGCGACTGGCATCTCCGGCTCCCGCCCGTGCGCGTCAGTTCTGACGTCTGAGCAGGTCCATCTGCTTGTAGACGTCGCCGAGGTGGTCGAGATGCCGGCGCATGAGCGTCATCGCCGTCATCGAGTCCCGGCGCTCGACCGCCTCGAGGATCGCACGGTGGTCTTCGTCGACGCACCGCCAGAACCCTTCCGGCGCGACGTCGCGGCTGAAGCGGGTGCCGATGACGCGGAACACCGGGACGGTGATGAGGTCGAGGAGAGGGTTGTCCGCCGCCCGCAGCAGGATGCGGTGAAACTCCTGGTTGTTGGCGTAGACCTCCGGACCGACACCCTCCGACAGGTCGAAGATGGTGGCGCGCAGCTCTTCCAGATGGGCGTCTGAGTGACGATAGGCGGCGACTCCGGCGGCGGGCACCTCGGTGAGCTGCCGGACCTCCATGAGCTGATCGACGGTCACCCCTTCGGCTGCGGCGAGCAGCGTGACTCCCGCTTCGAGGTTCGCACTCAACTGACCGATGTCGGGTGTCGCGACAAACGTTCCCCCGGTCACCCCACGGGTCGTGTTGACGAGGTTCTCGCTGGCGAGCGTCCTGATGGCCTCCCGGACCGTGCTCTGACCGACGCCGAACTCGGCGCGGAGTTCGGCGTCCGGGGGCAGACGAGTACCGGGAGTCAGCTCACCGGCGAGGATCCGTACCCGAAGCGCGTCGGCCACGATCTCGTACGCCGGGCGTCGTCCGGACTTGTTGCTCCCGGACTGATTCGCTTCTGTCACAACATGATCCGATCTTCATGGGTTTGTCCCAAACTACCAGATCAGAGTGAGCCGACGCCTACAGATAGACGACCCGATACTTCAGGCTTCCCTTGATGCGCCCGACGAGGTTCCCGGTCACCCAGATCCAGGCTCCGCGACGTCGGCGAGACCACCCCCAGGGCCACAGCGGACAGGTCGCGAGGACGACGCCGGCGTGGATCGGGAACCACCACCACTGCCGGCCGGGCGCCCCGTACTGCTTCGCCACCCGCGCCTCTTCGCTGGCGTAGTCGATGACCTGAGCCCAGGATTCCCGCATCCCCGTGCGGTAGCGGTAGGCGACCATCGCCTCGGGCGCGTATCCGAAGGTGTACCCGGCCGTCTGAACCCGCCAGCAGAACTCGACGTCACCCCCGGCGGTCGGATAGTCCTCGTCCCAACCGCCGACGGCGTCGAATACCTCACGTCGCACCCCGAGGTTGCAGCCGAAGCTCATCGGCAGATGCCGGCCCAGGACCACCGGTTCCTCCGGGTTCGGAAGGGCTCGCCAGGCGGCCACCACCGGGTCGTTGAGGGTGTCGCGTTCGAGCGGCCCGCCGATCAGGTCGGCGTCGCGGGCGGTGTTGACCATGGCGCGCAGCCACGTCGGGTGCACGGCGTCGTCCTGATCGCAGTAGGCGATGAAGTCGCCTCGTGCGCTGCGGGTTCCGACATTGCGGGCATGCGAGGTCCCGGGGACGTCCGAGGAATCCACCCACCGCAGGTCCAGTCGCTCCCGCATCGGGTGGCTGTCGAGGTGCTCACGCAGCTGCGGGCTGCCCTCGTTGTCACTGACGATGACCTCGAAGTCGCCGGTGAAGTCCTGTGCCGCCAGGGCTTCGAGCTGGACGTCGAGATCCGGCAGGCCACGGAAGTAGGCGATCACCACCGATGCCGTCATCGCCGCACGCTCCTCAGATCGGCAGTGGTGGGTGCGCCGGACGGGTCGGCGGCGACGGTCTCGAGGATCGCTCGCATCCGGTCGACGACGCCTTCCGCCGTCGTCGCGTCGAACAGTGCCACCGGGTACAGCAGGGTCCCGGTGAGTCCGGCGGGACCGTCGGAGTCCCGGACGTCGAGCATGGTGAACTCCAACTCGTGCTTGGCCACGGTGTTCGGGATCGGCTCCCGACAGATCCGCACGCCGCCCAGATCGATCTCGTCCATCCCGGCGTCGTCCGCCCCGGCCTGCTGCAGGATCAGGGTCGCCGGGAACAGCGGGTGTCCCGACGATCCGGCCGGGTCGCGTTCGATCCCGAGCGCCGCGGCGAGGTCCGGCGTCGAGATGTCCGGGTGGGCCAGGCCGTCCAGCAGCTGCTGGTGGACGTCGCGGGTCAGGTCGCCGAAGGCGCGGGCGTCGGCGGCGTCGAGTCGCATCGGCAGGTCCTCGGCGAAGTTGCCGATGACTCCGTCGAGCGCGACATGGGACCGGTTGGCGTTCGCGGTGCCGACCCGCACGTCGGGGTCGCCGGCCAGGTCGGCCAGGATCACCGCGAACGCCGCCTGGAGTACGGCGAACAGGCTCGACGACTGTGACCGCGCGTACTGTTCGAGCGCGGTGTGCACGGCGGCGTCGATCCCGAATTCGACCGTGGCACCGGCGGATTCCCACCGTTCCGGCCGGGGTCGGTCGGTGTGGAGCGCCGGTCCGGTACCGGGATCACGCGTACCGGCGGTGAGTCGCTCGGTCCAGTAGGCGAGCTGACGTTCCCGGTCGGCGGCCAGGATCTCGGTGCGCCACCGCGCGTAGTCGCGGAAGCGGACGCCCGGTTCGGGGAGAACCGACGCGGTGGCGTCCGGATCGGAACTCCGGGCGACGAACGCGGTGACGAGATCGCGGGTCAGCGGTCCCATCGACTGCCCGTCGACGCTGAGATGGTGCGTGACGAGGACCAGCACGTGGGTTCGCTGATCGAGCCGCAGCAACTGCAGCCGCAGCGGCGGACCGTTCACCACGTCGAGCTCCGCCCAGGCCAGGTCGGTGAGCACGCGTTCGAGATCGCCGGCTGCGACGTCCCGCGGTTCGAGTACGCGACCGATGAGGTCAGCGACGCCACCGGTCGGCAACACGACGAGTTCGGGGCCGTTCTCCGCCTGGACATGTCGGGTACGGAGCGACTCGTGGCGGTCGACGACGTCGACCAGGGCCGCGTGCAAGACCGCGACCAGAGACTCGGTGTCGAGGTCTCCGGAGAAACGCACGGCGACCGGCACATTCCAGTCGGCTCCGGCACCGCTGTTCACGGCCTCCCAGATCCGACGCTGCGCCGGCGCGAGCGGCGCCGGGTCGTCGTCGTGGCCTCGGACCAGTTCCGGCACATCGACTCCGGACGGGTCGAGTGCGGGCAGTGCGTCGATCTGCGCGGCGAGGTCGCCGACGTCGACCGCGTCGAACAGCATCCGCACCGGGATCCGACGGCCGAGCTCGGCCTCGAGGAGCGCCGCCACCCGCGTCGCCGACAGCGAGTTGCCGCCGGCGTCGAAGAAGTTGTCGCTCAGGCCGATCCGTGCCGCGCCGGTGACCTCGGCGATCACCGTGGCCACGCGCTGTTGCAGCTCGGTCTGCGGCGCCTCGTAGGCACGCTCGGCGATCCGCGGTCGAGGTAGACGTGCCCGGTCGATCTTGCCGTTGCCGTTGGTGGGAAGCGTGTCGAGGACATGCACTTCGGGACGCAGATAGGACGGCAGCAGCTGAGCGGCCTCGCGCCGGACGACCTCGGCCTGCGCGTCGTCGCCCGTCACGAATCCGACGACCCGATCCTGCCCATCGGCACCGGCACGAGCAACGACCACCGCATCCACCACGCCGGTGCATCGCCGGAGCGCCGCCTCGATCTCGCCGGGCTCGATTCGGAAGCCGCGCACCTTGAGCTGGTGATCCGTGCGGCCCAGGTAGTCGAGCGAGCCATCCCGGGTGCGCCGCACCAGGTCTCCGGTGCGATACATCCGTGCGCCGGATCCGTCGATGCCGTACGGGTCGGCGACGAACGCCGCCGAGGTCCGCGCCGGGTCTGCGTGATAGCCGCGAGCCAGTTGGATTCCGCCCACGTAGAGCTCACCGGCGACTCCGACGGGGACCGGTTGGAGCCGTGAGTCCAGGATGCGGATGGACACGGTCGGCTGTGGGGAGCCGATCGGGACGCGGCCGGTCGGCAGCGCCGTCACCTCGTGTCCGGTGACGCTGACCGCCGCCTCGGTGGGGCCGTACAGGTTGTGCACCAGGGTCTTCGGTGCCGCGGACCGCATTCTGTTCACGAGCTCGGCGGGGAGTTCCTCCCCGATGCACAGTGCGGTGGTCAGCGTGGCCGGTGGGTCGCCGGCGTCGAGGACCATGCCCAGGGCCGACGGCACGGTCGGCAGGACGGTGATGCGGTGGCGGTCGAGGATGTGGAGCAGTTCGGCGCCGTCGCGTTCGGCACCCGGTTCGGCGAGGACGACGCGTGCCCCGGTACCGAGGGCCCACCAGTACTCCCACACCGACAGGTCGAAGCCCGCGGAGGTCTTGATCAGTACCGAGTCCCCCGGACCCATCGGATACCGGTGTTGCATCCAGCGCAGCTGTTCGCCGACGGCCGCGTGGGACATGCTCACGCCCTTGGGGATTCCGGTGGATCCGGAGGTGAACAGCACGTAGGCCGTGGTCTCGGGATGGGGCGCCGGGAACTCGCACGCACCTGGCCCGGCGGTGAGGTTCAGCGAGCCGACGTCCAGCAGTTCGAGATCACAGTAGGGGCGCGCGTCGGGAGCATCCGGACCGGCACCGAGTACGAGGACCGGGTCGGCGACGTCGAGGATCATCGAGGCGCGTTCCGACGCTGAGAGATCCACCGGCACGTAGGCGGCGCCGACGGTGGCCACCGCGTACATCGCGAGTAGCTGCAGCAGGCCGCGGGGCGCGGTGATCGCCACACGGTCGTCGGGTCCGGCGCCGTGATCGGCGACGATGCGTGCGAGCGTCGTGACCTGCTGGGCTAACTCGCGATACGACACCACGCGGTCTCCGACGACCACCGCATCGGCGTCGGGGGTGCGGGCCGCCTGGGCGTGGAACGCCGCCGCGAGGCCTTCGTTCTGCTCCACCGCCGCGTCCGCATCGGGTCGAGGTGCGGTCATCGTGAGGGAGCGTTGCTCCTCTTCCGACAGCACTGCCAGGTCCCCCACCGCCCGGTCCGGGGTGTCGACGAACGCGGTGAGGATGCGCTGGTAGCGCTCGACGAACTCGCCCGCGGTCAGGGCGTCGAAAAGGTCGGTGGCGTAGACCAACTGGCCGGTCAATCCGTCGGGTTGTCCGTCGTTGTCGAACATGTCGGCCAGCGTGAGGTGCAGGTCGAACTCGGCGACCTCGACGTCGTCGTCGATGATCTCGACCGCGAGGCCGGGCAGGGACAGATCCATCGATCCGATGTTCTGGAACGACAGCGCCGTCTGGAAGACCGGGTGATGGGACGGCGACCGCGGCAGGTCGAGTTCTTCCACGATTCGGTCGAACGGCACCAGCGCGTTCGAGAATGCCTGGAGCGAGGCTTCTTTCGACGCTCCGATCGCGTCTTCCACGGTCGCGGAACTGTCGATGACCGTCCGCAGTGCGAGCATGTTCACGAACATGCCGGCGACCCGATCGAGGTGTTGTTCGCCGCGGCCCGCGATCGGGGTGCCGATGACGACGTCGCGGTTGTCGCCGAGTCGGCCGAGGAGCACGGCCAGCGCGGCGTGCGCAACCATGAACGGCGTGGCGCCGAGCCGGTTGGCCGCCTCGACGATCCGCAGGTGCAGGTCTGCGTCGACCGTGAAATCGATCCGCGCCCCACGACCGCTCGGATGTGACGGCCGGGGCCGGTCGAGCGGCAGGTCGACGACCGGCGGCGCCCCGCGCAGTCGCTCCTGCCACCCGCGCAGCTGGGCATCCGCGATCCCCTCGTCGAGGACTGCCCGTTGCCAGAGTGCGTAGTCGGCGTACTGCACCGGCGGCGCGCTGATCGCCGGACTCGCCCCGGCGTAGTCACTCGCCAGCTCACCGGCCAGCGTCACCATCGTCAGGCCGTCGGCGCAGATGTGGTGGGCGACCAGCACGAAGACGTGCTCGTCGGGTCCCACGTCGTCGACTCGCAGCAGTACGGCCCGGATGGGCGGTTGTGCCGTGACGTCGAAGGTCGTCCGGGTGATGCCACGGACTGCGTTGTCCAGGCCGTCACGACGGGCCGTGATCGTCTCGAGAACGGTCGGCGTCGAGTCGGCGGCCAAGACGACCTGATGCGGGCCGTCTGCGCTGTCGGGGTAGATCGTCCGGAAGACCTCATGCCGGACCAGTAGTCCGTGTAATGCCGCTCTGAAGGCGGCGAGGTCGAGTTGCCCGGTCAGGCGCAACACGATCGGGATGTTCTCGGTGAGTGCGCCGGGATCGAACCGGTTGAGAAACCACATGCGCTGCTGCGCGGGCGACAGCGGGATCTGTCCGGGCCGTGCTATTTCCCCGAGGACCGGACCGACGCGCAGCGTCGACGAATCGAGTCGAGTGGCGAGCGCCTGGGCGGTCGGTGCGTCGAACAGATCGCGGACCGACACTTCCCGCCCCGAACGAGCGCGGATGCGCGCAACGACCTGCGCGCCGATGAGCGAGTTGCCACCGGCATCGAAGAAGTTGTCGGTGGCGCCCACCCGCTCGCGGCCGAGGAGCTCGGCGAACACCTCGGTCACCAGCACCTCGTGGGCGGTGGCGGGGGCGACGTGGGCGGTGAGGACGGCGAATGTCGCCGCCGGCAGCGCGCGCAGGTCTACCTTGCCCGCCGGTGTCAGCGGGATGGCGTCGATCTCGACGATCGCGGCCGGGATCGCGTGGCCGGGCAGAGTTTCTCGTAGGTGGTCGAGCAGGACGTGCGGATCGATGGCGTCGATTGCCGGGACGACGTGGGCGGCGAGGGCGGCATTTCCGTCCGGGCCGGCCTGTGCGGTGACGACCGCCGCCCGGACCTGTGGATGTGTGCGCAGCAGCGCCTCGATCTCGCCGGTCTCGATGCGATGACCGCGGATCTTGAGCTGGTGGTCGATACGTCCACGGTGAACCAGTGCGGGACCGCCGGATTCGGCATCGGCGCGGACCTGCACCAGGTCGCCGGTGCGGTAACGACGCGATCCGGGCGGGCCGTCGGGGTCGGCGACGAAAGTCGCCGCGGTCAGGGCCGCACGACCGTGATACCCGCGAGCCAATCCCGTTCCGGCCAGGTAGAGTTCGCCGCTCACACCGGGTGTGCAGGGCGCCAGCGCGGTGTCGAGGACCTCGACGCGGGTGCCGATGATGCCGCGCCCGATGGACATCGGTTCGGTGTCGGACTCGGTCATAGGTCCGGCGAGCGTGCCCATGATGGTCGACTCGGTGGGACCGTAGGCGTTGAAGAAACGCACACCGGAGGCGATCCAGCGCTGCGCGGTCGTCGGCGAGCAGGCGTCACCGCCGACGATGACCGTCCGCAGGTGCGGGAGATCGTCAGGTTCGATGGTGTCGAGTACGCCTGGTGTGAGGAAGGCGTGGGTGATGCGTTCGCGGCGGAGCAGGTCGGCGAGGTCGTCGGCTCCGTAGATGTCGGTGGGCGCGACGATGGTCGTGGCGCCCGCGTCGGTCGCCATCAGCAGTTCGAGCACGGCGGCGTCGAAGCTCGGTGACGCGAAGTGCAGGACGCGGCTGTCGCGGTCCACGCCGTAGCGGCGCTGTTCGGTGACGAACGACGCGACGCCGCGGTGCGTGATCGCGACGGCCTTGGGTCGTCCAGTGGAGCCCGACGTGAAGATCAGGTAGGCCAGCTGGTCGAGGTGTCGCGGTGCACGCAGTTCGTCGTCGGCGATCGGACCGGACGGGAGAGCTGTGAGTTCGGCGTCGGTGTCCGCGTCGTCGATAACCAGGAGGTCGACGTCCTGCCCGACCACCTGCTCGCCGAATCCGGTGGTGGTGACGATGATCGACGCGCCGGAATCGCGGAGCATGAATGCGATCCGATCGGCGGGATAGGACGGGTCGACGGGAACGAAGGCGGCTCCAGCGGCGGCGACGGCGCGTGTCGCGACGACCGACCAGACGGATCGCGGGAGGGCGAGGGCCACAACTGTTTCCGGACCGGCACCACGAGCGATGAGGGCACGCGCCAATCGGTGGACACGTCTTCCGACCTCGTCGGCGTCGAATGCCCGCCACTCACGGCAGTCGTCGTATCCGACCAGGCGGTGATCCGGGTGGCTGATCGCGTCGGCGAAGAATGCCGGCGTGGGGGCGTCGGACCCCGACCCGGCGGCCAGCGTGGCCCGCTCGTGATCGTCGAGCAGGTCCAGGGCACGCAGGGGTGTCGCCGGGGTCGCTGTGGCGGCACCGATCGCTCGGCCGAGTCGGGCGAGGATGCCTGCGGCGGTCGAGTTCCGGTAGACGTCGGGCCGATGGATCAGCGCGAGGTCGAGGCCCCCGTCGGCGGTCGGTGTCGCGGTGAACTCCAGGTCGAAGCGGGCAACCGGGATGTCGAGGCGTACCGCCCGGGCCCCGGTGGCGCCGCCGTCGCGCGCGGCACCAGGATGGTCGCCGTCGACGGTCAGGGTCGCCTGGATCAGCGGATGGCGGGATCCGCTGCGTGACAGACTCAGATGATCGATGATCTCCTCGACATCGAGTTCGCCGTGATCGATCGCATCGACCACGACGTCACGCGAACGTGTGACCAGCGCGTCGAAGCCGGCGTGCGGATCGACGTCCAGTCGTAGCGGCACCATCGTGACGAACATGCCGACCAGATCTGCGACGGCCGCCTCGGACCGTCCGGAGGTCGGGGTTCCGATGACGATGTCCCGCCCCTGCCCGGATCGGCTCAAAGTGAGGGCGAGTGCTGCGTGCAGGACGCCGAAGACGGTGCTGCCGGTGCGATCCGCGAGGGTGCGGATTCGATCGGCCGCGCCGGGTCCGAGCGTCACGTGGTGGACCTCGGGTGCGCCGCCGTCGGCGTCGGCCTCGGGCGCCGACAGCGACGGGGCCCCCTCGAGCGCCGATTTCCAGTAGGAGAGATGGGCGGCCAGCTCCGAGGACGGGTCCTCAACGATGCCGAGCCGCGCGGCCCGGCGGACGACATGGTCGGCGTATTGGATGGGCAGCGGGCTCCACGCGGGGGCGCCACCGGCCAGGCGCGCGGTGAAGGCCTGTTCGAGGTCACGGGCGAGGACGCGTAGCGACCAGCCGTCGGCCGCGACGTGGTGGACGGCGAGCACGACGACCGTGTCGTGGTCCAGTTCCCGGACGACGATCTTCAGGGGCAGATCCTCGGAGAGGTCGATGGTCGCCGACAGGGCCGCACGGACCGCGTCCTCTTCCGACGAGAGTCCTTCGACCACGGGCGATTCGAGAACGACGACCACCGGATCGAGGTCGTACTCGCCGGGCGCGAGAATGACCTGGCGCGGGCCGGTGGCGCCCTCGGGGTAGACGGTCCGCAGGATCTCGTGGCGTTCGATCACGTCACCGACCGCAGCCCGCAACGCCTGACGATCGAGTCTCAGCGGGAGCCGGATCGGCGCGACGATGAGGTACTCCGACGACGCCGGATCGATCCGATTGTGCAGCCACATCTGCAGCTGTGCAGGTGCCAGCGGAAGCACCTCGGGACGCGCGATCTCGGTGACCGGCGCCTCGCTGCTCCGGGTGGCGTCGGCGGTGGCGGCGAGGGCGGCCGCGGTTCGGCCGTCGAACACCGCACGTACCGGAACCCGGACGCCGAGCTTCTCGGCGATACCGGCGACCAGCCGAGTCGCGACCAGGGAGTTGCCACCGGCGGCGAAGAAGTCGTCGTCGACGCCGACGTGATCGCCGAGGACGTCCCGGATGAGCGTCAGCACAACACCTTCGGTCGGTGTCCGGGCTTCGGTGTCACCACCGACGGTGGCGACCGGTGTCTCGGGTGCCGGCAGGGCGCGGCGGTCGACCTTGCCGCTCGTCGTCGTCGGCAGGGCGTCGGAGAGCAGGATGTGGGTCGGCACCATGTGATCGGGCAGGTGCGCGGTGAGGTGGGCGCGAAGCTCGGCAGCGGTGATCGAAGCACTGCTACCCAGCACGACGTGCGCGACGAGCTGAGTGCCGACGCGAGGGTCGTCGTGGATCACGACGACGGCGGACCGCACCTCCGGATGCGACGACGCGACGGCCTCGATCTCACCGAGTTCGACGCGCTGGCCACGGACCTTGACCTGGAAGTCGCTCCGTCCGAGGTAATCCAGGACGGGTGCGGAGTCGTCGGCCGTACGACGCCAGCGCACCAGATCGCCGGTGCGGTACAGGCGTTCACCGTTCCCCCACGGCGAGGCGACGAATCGGGTTGCGGTGAGGTCCGGTCGGGCGTGGTAACCCCGGGCCAGTTGCACGCCACCCAGGTACAGCTCGCCGGTCACGCCGCCGGGAACGGGGCGCAGCCGGTGATCGAGCACGTGAACGGTGTTCCCGGCCATCGGGCGGCCGATCGAGACCGGGGTGCCGTCGATGGTGGCGGAGACCTCGACGGCCGTCACGTCAACGGCGGCCTCGGTCGGCCCGTACAGATTGTGCAACGCGGCGGCCGTCCGCGCGCGGACTGCTTGCGCCGTCGGAACCGACAGCGCCTCACCGCTGGTGAAGATCATACGGAGCGAGGTGAGATCGGCATCAGCAGGAATGGTGGCCAGGAAGGCGTCGAGCATCGTCGGCACGAAGTGGATCACCGTCACCCCGTGCTCGCCGATCACCTCGACCAGTGCTGCGGGGTCACGGTGGGCGTCGGGCTCGGCGAGGACGAGGTCGGCGCCGGTGACCAAGGGCCAGAACAGTTCCCACACCGAGACGTCGAAGGTGATCGGCGTCTTCTGCAGGACGACGTCACGGCCGTCGATCGGGTACTGCCGCTGCATCCACGCGAGTCGGTTGACGATGGCCTCGTGGGTGACGCTGACCGCTTTCGGCACGCCCGTCGAGCCAGAGGTGAACAGGACGTAGGCGGGATGTCCGGGTTGGAGCGGGCTGACCCGGTCCGCGTCGGTGATCGGGGTGTCACAGCGGTCGAGTTGCAGGTCGGTCGGATCGAGGAGACGATCGGCGAACGCAGCCGGGATTCGGAGCGCGTCGTCCGGAGCGGAGAAGATCCGGACAGGATCGGCGGTCTCGAGCATCGCGGCGATACGCGGGGCGGGAGCCGCAAGATCGATCGGTACGTAGGCTCCGCCGGCGGCAACAACGGCATGGATCGCGACCAGCATGTCGACCGACCGCGGTACGGCGACCGCGACCGTCCGCTCCGGCCCCACCCCGGCGTCGATCAGCGCGCGAGCGGAGCGAGCCACGCGTCGCGCGAAGTCGGCGGCCGCGATCCTCTGCTCGGCGTCGACGACCTGTCCGGCGGCGTCACCGGCCAGTGCATCGGGAAGCGTGCATACAGCGGGTACGACGGGCGACGGCCCGCCACTTCCCCACTGCCGGACCGTCCGGTCCAGCTGCGGAGCGTCGAGGAGCGTCAGCTCGTGCACGCGCGAGTGTGGTTGCCCGACGAGCTGTTCCAGGATGCGTAGCAGGTCGTCGGCGAACCCGGCGACGGTGTCGCGGTCGAACAGGTCGGTGGCATAGGTCCAGCGGGCTCGCACCGGCTCGTCCAGACCGTCGATGACCTGCGGCATGTCAACGGTCAGGTGGAGGTCGAAGCGGGCCACCGGCACGTCGATCGACAGCGGGGTCGCGGTGAGTTCGCCGCCGACGATCGGCCCCGGGACCGGGTCGCCGAAGGCGAGCATCACCTGGAAGACCGGGTGGTGCGCACCGCCGCGGTCGGGCTCGTACTCGTCCGCGAGCTCGTCGAACGGTATCTCCGAGTTGGTCAGTGCAGCAACGTCACCCGCCCGAACCGCGTCGATCAGGTCCTCGACGGTGCGGTCCTCGTCGATCCGGGTGCGGAGCACCACGGTCTCGACGAACATGCCGACCAGGTCGTCGAGCACTTCGCTACCGCGTCCCGACACGGGCGTACCCACAACGATGTCCGACGTACCGGACAACCGCGCGAGGAGGACTGCGAGCGCAGCGTGGACGAGATGGAACACCGTGGCGCGCCGGGTCTGTGCGATCGCCGCGAGTTCCCCGACCAGAGCAGGGTCGATGCCGAACTCGACGGTGCTGCCGTGATGAGTCGGTTGCGCGGGCCGATTGCGGTCGCCAGGCAGCGGAAGAGGTCCGGGCAGATCCGTGAGCGCCCGCCGCCAGTGGTCACGCTGGCGGGTGATGCTCGGATGGGCGCCCCGCTCCCCGGTGTCGCCGAGAAGCGTCGACTGCCACATCGTGTAGTCCGCGTACTGAGCCTGCAACGGTTCGCGGGTCGGCGTGGTCCCGGCGGCCGCGGCGAGATAGTTGTCGAGCAGGTCGGCGACGAGCGGACCCATCGACCATCCGTCGGCGGCGATGTGGTGGACGACGATCACGATGACGTACGACGCGGGTGCGGTGTGGAACACCGCGACCCGAAACGGGATTCGGCCGGCCAGGTCGAAGCCGCGGCTGGCGACCTCGGCGATGTGATCCTCGACGCGACTGATCACCTCGGCGTTCACCCCGCTGAGGTCGATCTCCGCGGTCTGGAGGGCCTCCTCGGTGAGCAGGACGTGCTGACGGGGTATCCCGGCGTCGGCGGGGTAGATCGTGCGGAGGACCTCATGCCGGTCGAGCACTCCGGTCACGGCGGTCCGGAGCGCGTGGGCGTCGAGTGGTCCGTCGACCTGAACGGCGAACGGCAGGTTGTAGAGCGCGGTCCCGGGCGTGATCTGGTCGAGCAGCCACATCCGACGCTGGGCCCGCGACACCGGCAGGATCGTGGGACGCGGCCGAGCGATGAGCCGGGGCCGGTCGGAAGTTGCGGTCGCGTCGACGGCCTGCGCAAGGTCGGCGATCACGGGTGACTCGAAGACGGCACGAACTGGGAGGTCGATGCCGAGGACGTCGGCGATTCGACCCGAGAGTCTCGCCGCCATCAGCGAATTGCCACCGAGGTCGAAGTAATCGTCGGTCACACCGATCACCCGGTTCGCGTCGGCGGGGAGCAGGTCGTCGAGAATGCCGACGAGGATTCGCTCGGTGGCGGTCCGCGGCGCGACGTGCTCGCGCTCGGCGCGCGGCGGTTCGGGCAGCGCATTGCGGTCGACCTTGCCGTGGATTCCGCGCGGCAGTTTGTCGAGGACGATCGCGGAGACCGGGGCCATGTAGGCGGGGAGCCGGTTGCGCAGGTCGGCGAGAACCGCGGCCGGATCGAGCACGTCCGGGTTACCCGGTGCGGGAACGAGGTAGGCGGTGAGGGTGTCGCCGTGATGGGCGGCCACCGCGGCGGCGGCGATCCGTGGATCGGCGGCGAGCGCCGACTCGATCTCCCCCAGTTCGATGCGCAGGCCGCGGATCTTGACCTGGAAGTCGTTGCGGCCGTGGAACTCGAGCACGCCGTCGGGACGGATGCGCGCGAGGTCACCGGTCCGGTACATCCGCTCGC
>NZ_JSYC01000077.1:0-12299 GCF_054823965.1 Gordonia sp. GN26
CGAGCCCCCAGCAAACCCGGGGCGATTCAGTGGACAGCGGGCCGCGTACCCAGTTCGCCTTCTCCCAGGTCTGCCGCTCCCAGGCCTGCCACGGGTGGTCCCACCCGGTCGGGGGTGAGATCGCGAACAGGCCGCGCACGATGACGTCGTTGCGATCGACCCCGGCCTCGGTGCGCCAGCGATCCACGAGCCGCGAGTAGGCGACGTAGTCGGCGGCAGTCCAGACGCCGTCGCGCAGACCCTTCCACCCGGCGCGTCGCAACGACCGACCCACCTTGGCCTCGAGCACCGGGCTCGGGTGCTTCGGGTCACCGGCGCCCGCGAAGTACAGGAACCAGGTGAAACCGCCCGGGCCGAGTCGGTCGATGGTGTTGCCGCCCTTGTCCGGTCGCAGCATCGCGTATGCCGCGCCCGGGTCGTCGCGACTCGCGAGGGCGGCCTCCTGGAGCAGCCTCCCGAGACGCTTGCGGTCCGCGGCCACGGCGGCGATCCGCTTCTTGCCGTCGGAGTTCTGCCGACCCAGGCAGAACGCGACGACATTCCACAGCAGCGCGATCGCATCCTCCGGGGATTCGCCGGCGGACGCACCGAGAGCGAACAGCCCCTGTCGCCCGATTCGACTGCCGTGCAACGTGTTCGGCATCTCGAACTCGGCCAGCGTGTCAATCCACCACTGCTGGTCGACCAGCACGGAATCGGCGAGGAGTTCGGCCGTTCGGTCGCCGGCGGCGAGCCAGTCGGTGAGGTCGTCGGGGACTGCGAGTTGCAAGGTGTTCATGGTGGATTGGACGCACCGGTGCGGCATTCGGTTCCCTCGGGTCCGCGTCGATCCGCGGTGCAGTGGCTGTCGGCTCACCGAGCGCCGGCCGAAACCGGCTCGCCCACTCGGTCTTCGGATTGTCGTCGCACTCGCCTCGACGGCAGCCGCAACCGGATGCGGTCCGGTGCACCGTCGAGCACCCCACCGGCCGGGTCGTCGTACCAGCGTCCGTCGTTCCCGCCTCGGACGAGGTCGTCCTTCGGATGCCAGATCTGCCAGACCACGACCGCACACAGCAGGAGGACGATCAGTCCACGGAGCACCACGGCGGTGGTGAACCACTGGTCGGGAAGCCACCGGCGTTCCTGATCGAGGAACAGTCCCATCCGCGGGATCCAGATCAGCGCGTCGATCGTCATCCACGTCAGGAGCAGCCTGGTGTGCGGGATCGCGAGGACCGCCAACGGCACCAGCCACAGCGAGTACTGCGGGCTCCACACCTTGTTGACGAGGAGGAAGCCGGCCACCGCGAGAAACGCCAGTTGCGCAACCCGGGGACGGAACGGCGCGCACAGCCCGATGAGTGTGACCGCCACCAGGACGAGGACGGTCAACCCGACCGACAGCGCGTTCAGATGGTTGATGTTCCATGTGAAACCAAGCGTGTCGGCGAGGATGCGGTAGATGGTGTCGGCGTCGGCCGAGCGGTCGCCGTTGAACCGGAAGAACTCCCACCAACCGCTCGGATACGGGATGAGGATCGGCAGGTTGACCAGCAGCCAGGCGGCGATCGCGGCCCCGGCGGTGGCCCCGAACTCGCGGACCCGGCCGGACCGCAGACACAACGCTCCCAGAACGACCAGGAGCAATGCCGGATAGAGCTTCGCGGCGGCGCCGACCCCGATGGCGACGCCGGCGATCCACGGCCGGTCCCGTGACCAGGCGAGCAATGCGACCGCGACGGCAGCCGTCGCGATGGTGTCGAAGTTGGTGAAGGCGTGCACGAAGACCAGCGGCGAGAGCGCCGCCAGCCAGACCGTCCACATCCGGGTGCGCGCGGTCAGAGCCGTCGCCCAGATCGTGACCAGCCAGAACAGCGCCAGACCGAGCGCGACGATGGTGAAGAACAGCACGACGTCGAGCGCGCCGGGGACGCCCCAGTTCTCCTCGGCCCACACCCAGCCTCGTGTCAGCTGGGCGGCGCCGTACATGAACATCCCGGTGAGGACCGGGTACTCCATGTAGCGCTTGATGGTCTGGCCCCGGGCATCCTCCTGGAACCAGAAATCGCGGTAGGGCAGTGCCCCGATGTTGAGTCGTTCGGCGCCGTACAGGCTGATGACGTCGCTGTAGCAGAGGTTGGTGAACTGCCGCTGGTCGTCCCAGTCGAGTCGCATCTCGGCGCCCGGCCGGCCCGCCGAACCATCGTCGGGCGGAGCCTGCTGCAGACAACTCGCCTTGCCGAACCAGCCCAGGGCCAGTCCGCACAGTGCGAGCGCGAACAGCACACGCAGCGGTGTCAGGTGGCGGCTGCGCCCGATGACGGCATGTGCGCCCGCCGGGCCGCCGACGAGTGAACTCGCCTCGCGCACCATCTCGTCCGAGCGCGTCGGGAGTACTCGTTCGGCGTCGACGCGTTCATCGCGCGACAACGGGGCAGGGCTGTCCCAGGCAGGGTCGGCTGCGTCGGCAGAGTCAGCCGGGGGATCCTGGTCAGCCGACGGGCGGTTCAGGGATTCCTCCGCCGTCCTCACCACCGGGCTGGTTGCCTCCGCGGCCCGGCGCGTTACCGCCGCCGGTGCCCCCACTGTCGGGTGAGTTGCCGTCCGGCGAGTTGCCACCGCCGTTGCCGCCTCCGCCGCGCGGGCCTCCCGGGAGCGGGATGGTGACGCCGGGTGCAAGCGTCAGGTTGCCGTCGCCACCCTGATCAGGGATCTCGAAGGTCGGTGCCGAAGGTCCGCGCGAGCGCGTCGACGGCGCGTAGGTCGTCGCCGGCGCCTCGTACGGGATGCCGACCTCTCCGCCGATCGCCTCTTCGGGTTCGGGGAACTTCTTGATCTCCTTGCCCTCGAGGGCGGAGTTCATGGCCGCCTTCCAGATCTGCGAGGGCAGGCCGCTGCCGTAGATCGACGCGCCGCTGTAGTTGGTGAGCGCGGTGCCGTCGTTGGTGCCGACCCAGACCGCGGTGGACAGTTGCGGGGTGTACCCGACCATCCAAGCGTCCTTGTTCTGACCGGTGTCGCCGAGCTGGACGGTGCCGGTCTTGGCGGCCGCCGGACGCGAGCCGAGCGACGGGTCGTAGAGCGAGTTGCCGTTGGAGTACGCCGGGATCGGTTCGAGTGCCGCGGTCACGGTGTCGGCGACCTTCTCGGGGAAGACCCGCTTGCCCTCGTTCTTGCGCTCGAAGAGCACCTGGCCCGCGGAGTCGGTGACCTTCTGCACGAAGTACGGCTCGTGGTAGACGCCGGAGGCCGCGAGCGTCGCGTATGCCGAGGCCATGTCGATGACGCGCGACTGGTACTGGCCCAGCACGACGCCGCCCTCGGGGGAGCCGTTCGCTTCCTGCAGGGTCTTCTCGATGTTGCCGAAGGACTCGGCGACGCCGGCCCGGTGCGCCGCATCGGCGACATCCTCGGCGCCTCGCTTGAGGTCCATCATGAGGCGGTAGTAGACGGTGTTCAGCGACATCTTCATCGCGGTCGCGAGGTTGCACGTGCCGCAGCTCTCGCCGTCGGAGTTCTCGACCGTCAGTCCGCCGCTGGCCTCGAAGGGCGCCGAACTGTAGGTCTTCGACAGCGGGATGTCCTGCTCGAGGGCTGCGATGAGCGCGAAGACCTTGAACGACGAGCCGGTCTGGAGGCCGGCCTGCGCGAGGTCCCAGCCACCGGCGTTGTCACCGCCGTAGTAGCCGCGCACCGCGCCGGACTGCGGGTCGATGGAGACCACGGACGCGAGGAGGTCCTTGGGCTCCCCGTTCAGCTGGCCGTTCGGGCACTTGTAGATCTTGTTCTTGCGGCAGGCCGCCTGGACGACGCCGTTCTGCACCTGGGGGTCGATGGTGGTGCTGATCTTGAGGCCGCCGGTCTGCAACTGCTTCTCGGTGATGCCGACGCTGGTGAGCTCTTCGAGCACCCGGCGCTTGATCAGACCGTTGGGGCCGGGGGTCTCGTCACTGCCGCTGACCCGAGCCTTGATGGTCTTGGGGAAGACCGCGTTGTCGGCCTGCTGCTTGGTGATGGCTCCGGTCGCGACCATGCCGCTCAGCACGTAGCGCCACCGGGCCTCGGTCGCCTCGAGGTTGTTCTCCGGGTCGTAGTACGACGGGGCGCGGATGACACCGGCGAGCAGGGCCGCTTCCTCGAAGGTCAGCGGATTCTTCTTGGCACGCGCCGGATCGGTGATCGACTTGTTGAAGTACTTCTGCGTCGCGACGGCGATGCCGTAGGCGCCGCGCCCGAAGTAGATGGTGTTGAGGTAGGCCTCGAGGATCTTCTCCTTGGACCAGCCGTGCCGCTCGTTCATCTTGGCGGCGATCGCGAGTTCCTTGAACTTGCGGTCGAAGCTGCGTTCGTCGCCGACGATCGCGTTCTTGACGTACTGCTGGGTGATCGTCGAACCACCACCGGCGGAGGTGTTGCCGGTGATCTGACCGATCACCGCGCGCGAGAGGCCACGCGGCGAGAAGCCGTTGTTGGTCCAGAACTCGCGGTCCTCGGCGGCGACGATCGCCTGGATCATCGTGTCGGGGATCTCGTCGAACGGCACCACCTGGCGGTTGCCGTCGGGCTGGGTGATGTCGGCGAGGGTGCGGCCGGAGGTGTCGACGATCGTCGCCTTCTGGCTGACCTCGGGTTCGGGGATCTCCGCGGTGAAGTAGGTGAAGGCGAACGCGATGATCAACACCAGCACGATGGCCGGGACGATCGCGCCCACCGCGCCGAGCGCCCAGGCGAACCGTTTCTGCCGCGCCTCCGTGGCCTGCCTGTTGGCTCGTCCGTTGTTACCGCCACCGTTGCGACCGGGACGGGATCCGGTACCGCGCGGTGTGGGCGAAGAACCGTACGCCTCGCTCATCGTCCACCTTTCCTACCGGGCCGTGCGGCGCGTTTCACGCCGCTGACCTCGGTCTCAATTCTCCAGCCTCGTGCCACACCACTTTGACAGCCCGCATGAGGCCTCGGCAAAAAACCGCAGGCCGGCGCGCTATTTGGCCACACGTCGGCTGCGACGCGTGGTCCGTGGCGGCAGCCCGGCAACGTATGACTGCACCAAATGGTTCCAGCTACACGTCCGGCACACCTCGACGACATGCACCGAGAACTCCTCGGCGGTGGTCGCCAGCCGGGCGATCTCCTCTGTGCTCCGCGCTGAGCCGCTCACCTGGCCGAGGCGTTCGCCGAACACCCAGGAGACAAGTGTGACCTGCTCTTTCCGGCAGATCGGGCACATCGTCTCGCTGGGCCGACCGTGGAATTTCGCCGCGCGCAGAAGGTACGGATTCGCATCGCACACATCGGCCACGGCGGTCCGGCCCGCGTGGACCGAGGACAGCCGAGCGCGCCGCTGCAGGGCGTAGTCGACGATCTGGCGTTGCACGGTTTCAAGCGTACGTGGTCACGGGTTTGTCGTCGGCGCGACGGTCCGGGCGCTCCACCGGGACGGGTGGTCCTCATGGCGGCCCGGGACCGGGTGTACCTCCCTCGACCGACCTCCTCGTGGACACGGTTATATCGGTGCGATACATTGGCAAACACATCGGAGCGAGGTGTTGTGCTGTCAGCACCTTCCGACACATCGACGGACCGGAGGGGGTGACGAAGTGCTCGAGCTCGCAATTCTGGGCTTGCTTCTCGAAGCCCCCATGCACGGTTACGAGCTGCGCAAGCGGCTCACCGGGCTCCTCGGGGCCTTCCGTGCCTTCTCCTACGGTTCGCTGTATCCGACCCTGCGTCGGATGCAGGCCGACGGTCTCATCGACGAAGCCGACGCGCCCTCGGGCATGAAGGTTCGTCGTGGGCGTCGGGTGTACCAGCTCACCGATGCCGGTCGCGCTCGGTTCGCCGAGCTCGTGGCCGACACCGGTCCGCAGAACTACACCGACGACGGTTTCGGTGTGCATCTGGCGTTCTTCAGCCGGACTCCCGCAGTTGCGCGCATGCGCATCCTCGAGGGTCGTCGCCGGCAGGTGGAGGAGCGCCGCGAAGGGTTGCGGGAGATCGTCGGACGGTCCAACCGGGCGGTCGATCGCTACACCCGCCAGCTGCATCAGCTCAGCCTCGAGTCCAGCGAACGGGAGGTCCGCTGGCTCAACGAGCTGATCGCCGCCGAGAGCTCCCAACAGCGAGACGGGACTCCAAGTCCGTTCGATTCCGACACATTCGATCCCGACGACATTGCTCGGGACGACGCCGGAACCGAACAGTCACCTGTCGATCCGGGGCCGGACGCCGGCACCGGACGATCCGATGACGAATTGCCAGAACCGGACTCGACGCAGAGCCGGGACGAACAGCTCGGGCACCCGAGCAAGTGAAAACACCGGTGGCGCAGCGAAGGTCTGCGACGCCGCAACAAGAAGGAGAGCCCGACCATGGGTGAGCCCAATAAGGTGCGCGTTGCCATTGTGGGCGTAGGAAACTGCGCTTCATCCTTGGTGCAAGGCGTGCAGTACTACAAGGACGCCGACGAGAACGCCAGCGTTCCCGGCCTGATGCATGTGAAGTTCGGTCCGTACCACGTCCGCGACGTCGAGTTCGTCGCCGCGTTCGACGTGGACGCCAAGAAGGTCGGCTTCGACCTGTCCGACGCGATCTTCGCGAGCGAGAACAACACCATCAAGATCGCCGACGTGCCGCCGACCGGTGTCACCGTCCAGCGCGGCCACACCCTCGACGGTCTCGGCAAATACTACCTCGAGACCATCACCGAGGCCGACGGCTCGGGTGTCGACGTCGTCCAGGCCCTCAAGGACGCCGAGGTCGACGTCCTCGTCAGCTACCTGCCGGTGGGCTCGGAGCAGGCCGACAAGTTCTACGCACAGTGCGCCATCGACGCCAACGTCGCGTTCGTCAACGCACTCCCGGTCTTCATCGCCTCTGACCCCGAGTGGGCCCAGAAGTTCACCGACGCCGGTGTCCCGATCGTCGGCGACGACATCAAGAGCCAGGTCGGCGCCACCATCACCCACCGCGTGATGGCGAAGCTGTTCGAGGATCGCGGCGTCACCCTCGACCGCACCTACCAGCTCAACGTCGGCGGCAACATGGACTTCAAGAACATGCTCGAGCGTGAGCGCCTGGAGTCCAAGAAGGTCTCGAAGACCCAGGCCGTGACATCCAACCTGACCGGCTCGCTCGCCGGCAAGGTCGAGGACAAGAACGTCCACATCGGCCCGTCGGATCACGTCGCATGGCTCGACGACCGCAAGTGGGCCTACGTCCGCCTCGAGGGTCGTGCCTTCGGTGACGTGCCGCTGAACCTGGAGTACAAGCTCGAGGTCTGGGACTCCCCCAACTCGGCCGGCATCATCATCGACGCCGTGCGCGCCGCCAAGATCGCCAAGGACCGGGGCATCGGCGGCCCGATCCTCCCGGCATCGGCCTACCTGATGAAGTCCCCGCCGAAGCAGCTCGCCGACGACGTCGCGCGTCAGCAGCTCGAGGCGTTCATCGTCGAGGCCTGATCCTCTTCTGAACGATCCACGACGTCCCCGTCGGGATTCGTGAGGTACATCCTCACGGTCCGGCGGGGACGTCGTCGTTTCGGGCGACATGTTCGTGAATACGCTCGTGACCTGGTTGTCCTTCCCCGAGAATGATTCCTCGAACCACCAGCTGCCGGACGAGCGACGAGGAGAGACCGGGATGGCTTCGAAACTGATCAGGGCATGTGTCGCAGTGGCTGTCTCGGGTGTCGTCGTGATGCTCGGTCTATCCGGGGGTGGAACCGCGGCCGCCGCACCGTCACCGACGCCGGCCGCGACCGTGGTGGGCGGTTGCGACGGCGCGAAACTCGTTCAACCACGCACCCTTTCGTCGATCTACTGCGGTGATGCCGGCGTGATCGTCACGGACGTGACCTGGCTGGCGTGGACCGACGCCTTCGCCGTCGGCTTCGGTACCGAGAACCGCAAGCTGTGCGAGCCGAACTGTGCGGCCGGGAAGGTCGCGAAGTACCCGGTCGGGATCTGGCTCTTCGCACCGAAGAAGGGTGTGTTCACACAGGTCTCGCTGTACTCCTCGATCACCGGCCCGCCGGAGACCTATCAGCTCACGGGTTTCGTGCGCTGATCGTGGGCCGGGTCAGCTGATCTCTCCGCTGTCCTGCAGCACCGTCTCCTCGGCACGATGTTCATCCGGATGCTCCTCGGCGGCGAGCCGCGGGATGAGACCCCCGGCCAGGACATCCGAGACCTGCCGCTTCGAGAGCCGATGCCGGACTTGGAATGTCCGGTCCTTGGTGACGTTGCGGACGGTGAGGACGTCGTCGGCGCCGAGCCCATCCCGAAGGTTCTCCAGCCGTAGGGTGTCGTCCTGGTCGACGGCGTCGTAGTCGGCGGGGTCGGTGAATTCCACTGCCAGCACACCGAAGTTCGCGAGGTTCTGCCAGTGGATGCGCGCGAACGACTTGGCGATCACCACCCGCAGACCGAGATGGCGCGGCGCGATCGCCGCGTGCTCGCGAGACGAGCCCTGCCCGTAGTTGTCACCGCCGATGATGATGTGCCCGGTGTCGGCGGATCGTGCTCTCTCGGTGTAGGTGTCGTCGATCCGCGTGAAGCAGAACTCGGCGAGCTTGGGGATGTTCGACCGGTAGGGCAGAGCCTTCGCACCCGCGGGCGAGATGTCGTCGGTGGAGATGTTGTCGCCGACCTTCAGCAGCACCGGCGCCTCGACGACGTCGGGCAGCGAATCGAGGTCCGGGAGGTCGGAGATGTTGGGCCCCTTCACCGGTTCGACCTTCGTCGCCTCCTCCGGCGACAGCGGCGGGACCAGCATCGCGGTGTTGATCGAGTGCTCCTCGGGGAGGCCGAGATCTGGGTACGCAACATCGTTGTCGGCAGCCCACTCGCGGGGATCGGTGATCACGCCGGTCAGCGCCGATGCTGCCGCGGTCTCGGGCGAACACAGCCACACCTTGTCGTCCTTGGTGCCCGAGCGGCCGGGGAAGTTGCGAGGCATGGTGCGCAAGGAGTTCTGCCCGGTCGCGGGTGCCTGTCCCATGCCGATGCACCCCATACAACCGGCCTGATGGATGCGCGCGCCGCTGATGACCAGGTTGGTCGTGGCACCCATCTTGGTGAGGTCGGTGAGGATCTCGCGCGAGGTCGGGTTGATGTCGAAGCTGACACTCGACGACGTCTGCCTCCCCGCCACCATCGCTGCGGCGATCGCGAAGTCGCGGAGACCGGGGTTGGCGCTCGACCCGATGACCACCTGTGAGATCTCCTCGCCGGCGACCTCGCTGACCGGCACGACGTCGCCCGGCGAGGACGGCTTCGCGATCAACGGGACGATCTCGGAGAGGTCGATGGTCTCCTCGGCGTCATAGCTCGCGCCGTCGTCGGCGACCAGCTCGGTCCAGTCGTCTTCGCGACCCTCTGCGCGCAGGAACTCGCGCACCGCGTCGTCGCTGGGGAACACCGTCGTCGTGGCCCCGAGTTCGGCACCCATGTTCGCGATCACGTGGCGATCCATCGCCGTCAGACTCGCCAAGCCGGGACCGTGGTACTCGATGATGCGGTTCACCGCACCCTTCACGTCGTGGCGCCGGAGCATCTCGAGGATCACGTCCTTGGCCGAACACCACGGCGGCAGTTCGCCTTCCAGCCGGACGCCCCAGATCTCGGGCATACGGATGTTCAGCGGGCGACCCGTGATGGCCAGTGCCACTTCGAGTCCGCCGACCCCGATCGCGAGCATCCCGAGTGATCCGGCGGCAGGCGTGTGGGAGTCGGACCCGACCATCGTCTTGCCGGGGATACCGAACCGCTGCATGTGGGTGGGATGGGAGACGCCGTTGCCGGGCTTGGAGAACCAGAGGCCGAAGCGTTCGCACGCGGTACGCAGGTATTCGTGATCCTCGGCGTTCTTCTCGTCGGTCTGCAGCAGGTTGTGATCGACGTACTGGACGCTCACCTCGGTGCGGGCGCGGTCGAGTCCCAGCGACTCCAGTTCCTGCATCACCAACGTCCCGGTGGCGTCCTGGGTGAGGGTCTGATCGATGCGGATAGCGATCTCCTCACCGGGCGTCATGTCCCCGGCCTCGAGGTGGGCTTCGATGAGCTTGCGGGCAACGTTCTGGGCGGGCATCGCACACTCCTGATCGGCTCACGCCCGAGCTGTGCATGGCTCGTGGCTGAACCGGAGTCAGAACCTGTCCGCGTCGTCGACGCGGTGACGCGCCAGGCGCTCCGCTCGGACTGATCCCCATGGTCCCAGCGATGGTCGGCGGACGCCAGGGTCGCTACGACGTGCGTGCGCCGAACAACGCATCGGGTGGGTCCGAAAACCGGGAATCCGCAGGTCATCCATCCGACTCAGTGACCACGACACACCCTTCGCATAGAGTGTTGACGTTGCTCCGTGCGTCCGAACAACGGGTGTACCGGACATCGACAGACCACGTACCAACAGAAAGGCACAATCTCATGGGCGTGAGCCTGAGCAAGGGCGGAAATGTCTCGCTGACCAAGGAGGCCCCGGGACTCACCGCGGTGTCCGTCGGTCTCGGCTGGGACATCCGCACCACCACCGGCACCGACTTCGACCTGGACGCCAGCGCGATCGCACTCGGCACCAACAAGAAGGTGCTCTCCGATCAGCACTTCGTCTTCTTCAACAACCTGCGCTCCCCCGACGGCTCGATCGAGCACACCGGCGACAACCTGACCGGTGAGGGTGAGGGCGACGACGAGGCCATCAACGTCGACCTGGCGGCCACCCCGCCGGAGGTCGATTCCATCGTCTTCCCCGTCTCGATCTACGACGCCGACGCGCGCTCGCAGTCGTTCGGTCAGGTCCGCAACGCCTTCATCCGCGTCGTGAACCGCGCCAACGGCGCCGAGATCGCCCGCTACGACCTCACCGAGGACGCCTCCACCGAGACCGCGATGGTCTTCGGTGAGCTGTACCGCCACGGTTCGGAGTGGAAGTTCCGCGCTGTCGGCCAGGGTTACGCATCGGGGCTCGCGGGTATCGCCCGCGACTTCGGCGTGAACGTCTGACATTCTCGTCGACCCGGCTGCCCGTCAGCTTCATGGATGCCGCACCCCCTGTTCCAGCGGGTGCGGCATCCGTGTGTCGTGACCACCGTCCGACGACGCTGTCGGCCAGTCCATCTGCTCCCTAGAAAGGCCACAATCCAGTGGTAGTAAGAATTTTCGGCCTCTCCTTCGTCATAACGATCGCGGCGCTGGTCGTCGCGTTCCTCTACGGCGGCGTCGAAGCGCTGATCCTCACCGCGATCCTCGGCATCTTCGAGGTCACGCTCTCCTTCGACAACGCGGTCATCAATGCGACCGTGCTCCGCAGGATGAGCGAGTTCTGGCAAAAGATCTTCCTCACCATCGGCATCCTGATCGCCGTCTTCGGTATGCGTCTGGTGTTCCCGCTGGTCATCGTGTGGCTCGCATCCGGACTCAACCCGGTCGAGGCGCTCGATCTCGCGCTGAATCCGCCGCCCGGCGATGCCGCGTTCTTCGCCGACGGCTCCCCGAGTTACGAAACGATCATCACCGACGCCCATCCGCAGATCGCCGCCTTCGGTGGCATGTTCCTGCTGATGCTGTTCCTCGGCTTCCTCTTCGAGGAGAAGGAACTCACCTGGCTGACCTGGATCGAGCGCCCGCTCGAGCGCATCGGCAAGCTGGAGATGCTCGAGGTCGTCATCGCGATCGGTCTGCTGGTGCTCACCGCCACGTTCATCGCGCCGGCCGACGAGCGGTCGACGGTCATGATCGCCGGCTCGCTCGGCATGATCACCTACATCCTGGTCAACGGACTCGGTGAGTTCTTCAACGTCGAGATCGAGGAAGAGGTCGAGGGACTCGACGAATCGGCTGAGAAGTCCACCGGCCGTTCGGGTCCGACCGACCTGGCCAAGGCCACCGGCAAGGCGGGCTTCTTCCTGTTCCTCTACCTGGAGGTCCTGGATGCCTCGTTCTCGTTCGACGGTGTGATCGGAGCCTTCGCCATCACGGCCGACCCGATCCTGATCGCGCTGGGCCTCGGCCTCATCGGCGCGATGTTCGTCCGTTCGCTCACCGTGTACCTCGTCCGCAAGGGCACGCTCTCGGAGTACGAGTACCTCGAGCACGGCGCGCATTGGGCGATCGGCGCGCTGGCGCTCATCCTGCTGTACTCGATCGGCACGCACGTGCCCGAGATCATCACCGGCCTCGTCGGTCTGGTCCTGATCATCGCGGCACTGTTGTCGAGCATCGTCCGGCGGAAGCGCAAGGAAGCGGCCGAGCCGGTAGGCGTCTGACCCTTCGAGGCTCGTCGCTGCGCTCCTCGCACCTCAGGGAGCGTCGAAGGCG